>CAZIQQ010000028.1:0-17604 GCA_964541555.1 uncultured Bifidobacterium sp.
GTGAAGAACGCCGGTCTCTACCTACCTGCCCTCAAGCAAGGCGTCGTCGTGTTCGACGGCGGGCTGGGCACCCAGATCCAGGCACGCGACCTCACCGCCGACGACTACGGCGGCGGGGCCCTCGAGGGTGCCGTGGACTACCTCTCCATCACCCGGCCGGATGTGCTGGAGGAGATCCACCGGTCGTACCTCGAAGCCGGGTCGCAGGCCGTGGAGACCAACTCGTTCCAGGCCACGGCAATCCGCCTGGAGGAGTGGCAGCGGCCGGACGGCGGAAACCTCGCCGAGTTCGTCACCGACATCAACGTGGCCGCGGCCAGCGTGGCGCGCAAGGCGTGCGACGAGTTCGAGGCCGCGGATGGCATCCCCCGGTTCGTCATCGGGTCCATCGGCCCCACCGGAATGCTGCCGGGCACCGACGACCCCAAGCTGTCGGGCATCACCTTCGACGAGCTTGCCGGGCAGATCCGCACGCAGGCCGTGGGCCTGATGAAGGGCGGCGCCGACGTGCTGCTCATCGAGACCCAGCAGGACATCCTCGAGACCCGGGCGGCCATCCACGGCATCCGCCTCGCCTTCGACGACATGGGCACCACCGTGCCGATCCAGGCGCAGGTGGCGCTCGACCAGACCGGCCGCATGCTGCTGGGCACCGACGTGGGTGCGGTGGTCACCATCCTCGAGGCCATGGGCGTGGATGTCATCGGCACCAACTGCTCCGTGGGCCCCGAGCACCTGCGCGAGCCGGTCAGCTACATGTGCAGCCACTCGGCCAAGCCCATCTCGGTTGTGCCCAACGCCGGCCTGCCCCGCAACGTGGGCGGCGTGGCGCACTACGACCTGGGCCCGGATGAGATGGCCAAGCAGATCGCCGCCATGGTGCGCGACTTCGGCCCCAACGTGGTGGGTGGCTGCTGCGGCAGCACGCCCGACCACATCCGGGCCATCGTGGCGGCGCTGAAGGACGTGACGCCCCACAAGCACCCGGCCACCGACACCACACCGCGCGTGGCCAGCGCCATGCGGGCCGTCGACCTGGGCCAGGAGCCCCGCCCCACCATCGTGGGCGAGCGCGTGAACACGCAGGGCAGCCGCAAGATCAAGGAGATGATCCTCGCGGACGACTACGACGGCGCCCTGGCCGTTGCCCGCGAGCAGGTGGAGTTCGGCGCGCACGTGCTGGACGTGTGCGTGGCGCTGACCGAGCGGGTTGACGAGCCCGAGCAGCTGGGCATCCTCACCAAGAAGCTGGCCATGGGCGTCGAGGCCCCGCTGATGATCGACAGCACCGAGGCCGACGCCGTGGAGGCCGCGCTGGCCGCCTACCCCGGCCGCGCCATCGTGAACTCCATCAACATGGAGAACGGCCGGGTGAAGATCGACCAGGTCGTGCCGATCGTCAGGAAGCACGGCGCGGCCGTGGTGGCGCTGACCATCGACGACGAGATCGGCATGGCCAAGACGCCCGAGGACAAGCTGGGCGTGGCGAAGAAGATCCACGACATCGTGGTGGGCGAGTACGGGCTCGACCCCAGCGCGCTCATCTTCGACGCCCTCACCTTCACGCTGGCCACCGGCGAAGAGGAATACCGCGAGTCGGGCAAGGCCACCATCGAGGGCATCCGGCTGATCAAGCAGGAGCTCCCTGGCGTGTACACCAGCCTGGGCGTGAGCAACGTGTCGTTCGGGCTGGCGCCGGCCGCGCGCGCCACGCTGAACAGCGTGTTCCTGGCCCGCGCGGTTGAGGCCGGCCTCGACCTGGCGATGATCAACCCCACCCACAACCGCCCGCTGGGCGAGATTCCCGCCGACGAGGTGGAGCTGGCCGACGACCTCATCTTCGCCCGGCGCGAGGATGCCCTCCCCCGCTTCATCGCCAAGTACGAGGGCGTGGAGGCCCAGGAGGCCCCCGACCCCACGGCGCGCTTCGAGGGCCTGCCGCCCGACGAGATCATCTTCGAGCGCATCCTGCACCGGGTGCCCGAGGGCGTGGAGGCCGATGTGGACGCCGCGCTCGACCAGCGCGGCGCGCGCGCCAACGACGAGGCCATCGAGGTGCTCAACGAGGTGCTGCTGCCCGCCATGAAGGAAGTGGGCGACCGCTTCGGCCGTGGCGAGCTCATCCTCCCCTACGTGCTGCAGAGCGCCGAGGTCATGAAGAAGAGCGTGGCCCACATCGAGCAGTACCTCGATCAGGTGGAGGGCTACACCAAGGGCACGGTCATCATGGCCACGGTGTACGGCGACGTGCACGACATCGGCAAGAACCTCGTGGGCACGATCCTCAAGAACAACGGCTACACGGTGCACGACCTCGGTCGTCAGGTGCCGGTGACGGCAATCATCGACGCCGCGGTGGAGCACAAGGCCGACGTCATCGGCGTGTCGGCGCTGCTGGTGAGCACCAGCAAGCAGATGCCCCTGCTGGTGCAGGAGCTCGCCGCCCGCGGCATGGACTACCCGGTGCTCATCGGCGGCGCGGCCATCAACCGCCAGTTCGGGCGGCGCACGCTGTTCCTGGAGGACGGGCAGCCGTACGCAGGCGGGGTGTTCTACTGCAAGGACGCCTTCGACGGGCTTGCCGCGGTGGACCGCCTTCAGGACCCGGCCGACCGCCCGGTGTTCCTGCAGGAGCGCATCGACGAGGCCGCCGAGAGCGACGAGAAGGTGGCCGAGGCCAAGGCGCGTCCCCGCCCGGCGGCCGAGCCGGTGGTGCTCGACGACGCCCCCGTGCCCGAGCCGCCCTTCTGGGGTGCGGTGCGCGTGACCGACTTCGACGTCGAAGAGATGTTCGCGCGCATGGACGAGAAGTCGCTCTACAAGATGTCGTGGGGCGGGCGCGGCCAGGACGACGCCGAGTTCCAGCGCATCGTGGCCGAGGAGTTCCTGCCCCGTCGCAAGGACATGGAGAAGCGCTCCATCGACGACGGCTGGATCGTTCCGCGCGCCACCTACGGGTACTTCCCCGCGAACCGCGACGGCGACGCCGTGGTCATCTTCGACCCCGAGACGGGCGACGAGGCCGCGCGCTTCGAGTTCCCACGCCAGGATGAGGGCCGGCTGCTGTGCCTGGCCGACTACCTGCGACCCATCGACAGCGGCGTGCGCGATGTCATCGCGCTGCAGGCCGTGACCGTGGGCCAGGAGGCCACCGAGTACCTGGACCGCCTGCAGGCCGAGGAGGAGTACACCGAGGCCTACTTCGCCCACGGGCTGGCCGTGGAGGCCGCCGAGGGCATGGCCGACCTGGTGCACGCGCGCATCAAGCGCGAGCTGGGCCTTGGCACCGACCAGGGCCGGCGCTACTCATGGGGCTACCCCGCATGCCCGGACATCGAGCAGCACGTCGATGTCCTGCGCCTGCTGGGGCCGCACCCCGACGAGATGGGCATGGGCCTCACCAGCGCGTTCCAGCTGACGCCCGAGCAGAGCACCGCGGCGATCATCATGCATCACCCGCAGGCCACGTACTTCTCGGCCCGCCGCCGCAACCGCCTGCCCGAGAGCGCCTAGCCCAGCCCGGGGGTCAGTCGGGGTCGCTCTGCTGCTTCGACAGCCACATGCGAGCCATGCGGGTGCCCTCGCACATGGCCTCGAGCTTGGCCTCCACGATGTCCTCAGGCACGGCCGACAGGTCGGGGGCGGCCACCCAGATGGCTGATGCCTGGCCTCCACGGGCGGCCGCGAGCACGGCGCGGGCGACGTCGTTGGCGTTCTCGGCCGGCGTCTCGGCCGAGATGGGCACCACCGTTACCTCACCCGACCGGAATGCATACGCGCCCGCCGGTGCGGGGTCGTCGGTGGCGATGATGCGCGCGCCGGCGGCAGCAAGGGCCTGCGCGTCGCCCGCTCGCGCGAGCACGGGGCGGAACGGCACGGCCGCCACGGCCTCGGCCACCCCCGATGGGTCGTCTGCCGGGGCGCCGGTGGTGATGACATCGAGCCCCAGGCGCTCGAGCCGCGCAGCCCAGTTACCGGGCTGGGGCAGCGGCCCCCCGCATACGGTGGCCAGCACCGGCACGTTGATCCCCGCGGACTCGAGCTCATCCCTGCGCATCGGCGCGACGCTATCAGCGGTACGAATGGCCCTGTGCCCCGAGCCGTTTTCCCCGGGGGAAACGGGTACGTTTACGCGATCACGACGCCCCACCGGAGGGACTGCATGAGCAACGGCAACGGCCCCGTCGGCCTGGACGCCCACGGCATCACCACGTCGGGCACCGTCCACTGGAATCCGACGACCGAGGAGATCTACGAGCACGCGCTGCGGCGCGGCGAGGGACAGATCTCCGCAGGCGGGCCGCTCCTGGTGAACACCGCGCCCAACACGGGCCGCTCCCCCAAGGACAAGTTCACCGTCAAGGAGCCCGCCAGCGACGATCGCGTGTGGTGGGGCCCCAACCAGCCCATCTCGCCCGAGCACAACGCGCACATCCGCAAGGACCTCGCTGCGTGGCTGTCCGACGGCCGCGAGCTGTTCGTGCTGGACGCCTTCGCCGGCGCCCACCCCGAGCACCGCCTGCCGCTGCGCCTGGTGAGTGACTCGGCGTGGCACGTGCTGTTCGCCCGCACCATGTTCATCCCGGCCACGCCGGAGGAGATCGCGGTGCACCAGCCGCGCGCGGTCATCCTGCACGCGCCCGAGTTCAAGGCCGACCCCTCGGTGCACGGCACCAACTCGAGCGGGTTCGTCACGCTCAACCTCACCGAGCTGGAGATCCTCATCGGCGGCACCCGCTACGGCGGCGAGATCAAGAAGTCGATCTTCACGCTGATGAACGACCGCCTGCCAGAGACCGGCGTGCTCAGCATGCACTGCTCGGCCAACGTGGCCGACGACGGCCGCGTGGCCGTGTTCTTCGGCCTGTCGGGCACCGGCAAGACCACGCTGTCCACCGACCCCGAGCGCCGCCTCATCGGCGACGACGAGCACGGCTGGGCCGACGACGGCGTGTTCAACATCGAGAACGGCTGCTACGCGAAGATCATCAACCTCTCGGCCGAGGCCGAGCCGGAGATCTTCGCCACCACCACCCACTTCGGCACCGTGGTGGAGAACGCCGTGGCCAACCCGGCCACCCGCGTGCTCGACCTGGACGACGACAGCATCACCGAGAACACCCGCGCGGCCTACCCGCTCACGCAGATCCCGGGCTCGGTGCCCGACAAGCGCGCGGGCATCCCGAGCACCGTGGTGATGCTGACGGCCGACGCCTTCGGCGTGCTGCCGCCCATCGCCCGCCTCACGCCCGAGCAGGCCATGTTCCACTTCCTCTCGGGCTACACGGCCAAGCTGGCCGGCACCGAGGTTGGCGTGACCGAGCCGCAGACCACCTTCAGCACCTGCTTCGGCTCGCCGTTCCTGCCGCAGAAGCCCAACGTGTACGCCGAGATGCTCGGTGAGCGCCTCGCCAAGACCGGCGCGGTGGCCTACCTGGTGAACACCGGGTGGACCGGCGGCCAGTACGGCGTGGGATCGCGCATGCCCATCAAGGCAACCCGCACGCTGGTGCGCGCCGCCATCAACGGCGAGCTCGACAACGCCGAGACGCGCCAGGACCCGATCTTCGGCCTGCACGTGCCCGTGAGCGTGCCGGGTGTGGACGCCAAGCTGCTCGACCCGGTTCAGACCTGGCCGGACCCCGCGGCGTTCGAGGAGACCGCCAAGAAGCTGGCGGATGCCTTCCGCGAGAACTTCAAGCAGTACGAGTCGATGGTGAGCCCGGCCGTGGTGGCCGCGGGTCCGCTCGTCTAGTACCGCTCCGCATACCTGCTTGATCCCGGGGCCCGGGCGCACATCGCGCTCGGGCCCCGGTCGTTTCAGGCGGCGAATACGCTCACGGTCGCCAGGTTGATGGCCACGGTGTCCTCGATGCGGCGACCGTAGCCACCTGCCAGGCACACGGCCACCGGAACGCCCTGCAGCCCCATGCAGTCGCGCACCATCGCGTCGCGTGCTGCGAGGCCATCCTTCGTCAGCGCCAGACGGCCCAGGCGGTCGTCCTCATAGGGGTCGGCACCCGCGAGGTAGAAGCAGATGTCGGGGCGGCCGCGGTCGAGGGCCACCGGCAGCAGCTGCTCAAGGGTGGCGAGGTAGGCGTCGTCACCCGTGCCATCGGGAAGGTCCCGCTCGACATCCCCGGGCACGCGGCGGAACGGGTAGTTGGCGCCGCCGTTGATGGACATGCACGTGGTGTCGGGGTCTGCGCCCAGCATCGAATGCGTGCCATCCCCCTGGTGCACGTCGAGATCCACCACCAGGACGCGCGAGACCACGCCGTCGGTGCGCAGGCGGCGGGTGGCGATGACCACATCGTTGAACGAGCAGAAACCCTTGGCGGCATCGGCAAAGGCGTGATGCGTGCCGCCGCCCAGATTCACTGCCGCGCCGTCGTCCAACGCCACCCGAGCCGCCGCGATGGTGGCGCCCACGCTGCGCCGCCCCCGCTCCACCAGACCCGGTGACCACGGAAGGCCGAACGCCTTCAGCTCGCGATCGCTCATGCGCCCGTTCTTCACGCGGTCCACGTACAGCGGGTCGTGGGCCAGCAGCAGGTCGTCGTCGGTGGCAGCATCGGCCTCGAGCACCTGGGCGATGCCCTCTGCCTCGATGACCTCGCGCAGCATCCGGTACCGGCCAAGCGGGAACCGGTGGCCCTCGGGCAGCGAGTAGGTGAAGCGATCGTGGGTGAAGACCCGCATGGGGGCGCAAGGCTAGTGAGTTGCCCAGCGCCCCCTGCTGGCGTGCTGTGCCTTACCTGGCGCCGACGTACATCGTCACCGTCTTCACGAGGGGCTTCTTTCCCCCCTTGCGGCGGACGATGACCTTGACCGTGTACTTCCCGGGGGTCGTCGCGGTCAGCTTGCCATCCCTCACCACGAGCCCCGGCGCCTGACGGGGAGCGAATGCCGCCGACTGCGACCTGGGCAGCGAGAGGCGCGCGTTGCGCGCAACCTGCTGGGCGGTCACGGGCCTGGCGACCTCGACGATGATCGATCCCGTGGTGCCGGCGTTGCCGAGGCCCGACTTGGGGAGGGCCATGGGTGGCACGTAGGACGTTGCTTGCGCCGGGGCGCTCGGGGGCGCCGCCGGCGCGGTGTCCTGCGGGGCCTGACTCGGCGTGCCGGGCGGAGCGGAAGGAGCGGGCGGCTGCGACGGTGCCTGGCCCGAGCCCGCCGACGATCGGGCGACGCAGGCAGATGTCGACACCTTCGCCGCGTAGCCATCCCACCTGTTCGACGGCGTGGTCGTGATCACCGTGCTGGGCGAGGTGACGGTGTACGTGAGCGTGCCCTGCGCCCAGCCGGCAATGTAGGGCGAACTGCAGGAATCGAGGCTCATACCGCGCAGCTGCGTGAGTCCCGTCGACTGAGCGGATATCCAAGTGCCGTCTGCATTGATGCGTGCGACGAGGCCGGCGGAGGCGCTGCCAATCGAACTTGACCCAATGGTCACGGCGGTGGCGGTTTTGCCTGCCGTGACGACCACGCCATCACTCTGCGCGGCGATCTGGCTGAAACTGTCGCCACCGGTACCACCGGCGCCACTAGCCCACTCCCACGATCCGGTGCCCGCGTCAAGTCGGGCGACCCAGCCGTCATAGTTGTAGCCCGCGCCCCCACCCGCGGCATCGAACGTGGTCGATCCCGCCGTGAGCCTGCCGTTGAAGTTGCCCGCGACCACCGGGTCGCCGTCCTCGGCGATGGTGATGGCGTTTGCCTCGGTACCCTGCATCCACTGACCGGGGGCGGTGGCGTCGCTGGTGGATGTCGATGTGGCCCACGCCCATGTGCCACCCGTTGTGACCTTGCCGACGAACGCCTCAAGCATCGACTGGTCTGCGCCGCTCGACAGCGTGTGGCTGCCGAAGGTGGCCGTGACACCGCGGTACTTGCCGGCGACGTAGAGGGAGCCATTCGCTGCTGCGGCGATGCTGGTGGGCACGGACGTGTTGGTGCTCGGGATGGGGACCGCCCATGTCCACGCCCCCGCTCCATTGATCTTCGCCACGTAGCCGATCTGGTCGCGCCAGTTCGCGACGTACGTACCCTCGTATGGAAGGGCGGTCCCGCCGATGCTCCAAGCAGCCTTGTAGTACCCGGTGATGGCAGCAGATCCGTCGCTGAGCGCAACGACATCAGCCAGCGTCTCGCCGTCGGTGCCACCCGCCGTGGCCACCCACTCCCACGTCCCGGCGCTGCTGATCTTCGCGACGTAGATGTCCGCAGCACCCGCCGAGGTGACGCTGTGCGTACCGAACTGCTTGGTGCCCGTGAACCAGCCGCTCACCACCGCGGATCCATCGGTGAAAGCCGAGATCTTCTGTGCGCTGCCGCTCCCCGAATCCCCAGCAGAGACCGCCCAGGCATTCGTGCCGTCGGCGTTGGTCTTGATGACCACCGGGCTCTCACCCGAGGCGGACGTCAGCGTGGTCGTGCCGATCGTCATCGTCTCGGTGAAGCTGCCGCTGGTGAACGTGGTGCCGTCGGGCAATGCCGCGATATCGCTGATGTAGGTCTGCTGGGAGGTACCCGAGCCCCCGAACTGCTGAATCCATGCCGTGGTGTGATCAGGCACGGCAGCGGCCAGGCCCACGGCAACCAGCGCGGTGGTGGTGGCGACCACAGCTGTGGTCCGGCGAGAGAGGGCCAGGCGGGGGAATCTCACGATGCTGTCCTCGTGTCGGGTGCAAGGTCGTGCGCTCGTGGCGCCGCGAGCGCGAAGTGTTCGCGCACCGCGTTGCCTGCGCCCGGGATTCCCCCAATGGGGGGGGCTATTACCCCCTCCCTACTCCTTGGCCCGGTTAGGGTGCTGGCTGAGTACGAATTCATGCCCCCACCAGATGACACCAGCAACCCGCGGGCCCTACGGGTGCTCCTGCTCGAGGACGAGGCATTCACACGTGCCACGGTGGCCGGGTCGCT
This sequence comes from uncultured Bifidobacterium sp., assembly GCA_964541555.1. Taxonomy (GTDB): domain Bacteria; phylum Actinomycetota; class Thermoleophilia; order Miltoncostaeales; family Miltoncostaeaceae; genus SYFI01. Next base: position 8,926 of record CAZIQQ010000028.1, read on the forward strand.
GCGCCTGCACGGCCTCGATGTGGTCGCCGAAGCCGCGAACGGTGGCGAGGCCATGCGCATGGCGCGTGTGACCCGCCCCGACGTCCTGGTCGCCGATCTCGACCTGGGGGGTGGCCCCGATGGTATTGCCACGGCTCATGCGCTCAGGAATGAGCATCCCCGGCTCGCCGTGGTGCTCCTTACCGCATACTCGGACCCCCGCCTGCTGACGACCACGGTGGGCCAGGCACCGAAGGGCGCCGAGTACGTGATCAAGCAGGCGGTGGCGGATGCATCGCAGTTGGTCCTGGCCATCGAGCGTGCCGTGCGTGCCTCACCCGGATCGGGAGCCGTGCGGCCCACCACCAGCCAGCCGCTGATGGCCGACCTCACAGACGTACAACTCGACACCCTGCGCATGCTGGCCGAGGGGATGACCAACGCGGAGATCGCTGCTGCACGGGGCGTGAGCACGAACACCGTCGAGCGAGCCGTGGCGCGCATCGCCGTGATCCTCGGCGTCCAGAGCAACGGCCCCGGAAACGTGCGCGTGCTGCTGGCTCGCGCCTACCTGGCGATGGCCCGCGGGTGACGGCGTGATGCCCAGCGCGCGAGCACGGGCCCTCATCGGGGGTCGGTGGGCGATCTCGATCAGGGGGCTCGTGGTGGTGCTCGTGCTCTGGATCGGCACGGCCCTCGCCGTCTCCGATGCCGGCGACCGGGCGCTGGCGGTGGGCACCGTGGCAACCGGCTTCACCGTCGGGGCGCTCATAATGGCTGCGGCGCACCTCACGCTGTTCCGCAACAGGTCAACGCGTCCGGTGCCGGTGTGGTGGGTTGCGGCCCTGGGGGCACTGGCCTGGCTGGCAACCCTGCCGATTCGACTCGGCTTCGGGTTCGGCGTGCAGTACGGAACGGTGGCAGTCACCGGATCGCGCGTCGCCCTGGTCGCAGTGGCCATGGCGGTGCAGGGCGCGGTGGTGTGGGTATTCATCTGCCTCGCACTCGCCCTCGCGGATGACTTCCGGCGACGCCGTGCCGATCTGGTTGAGCAGGCCGTGCGCCTGGAGGCCGCACGGATTCACGACAGCGGCGCCCTGGTCGCCCTGCGCACTGCCCTGGCAGAGGAGACACGGCGCGAGATCGCACCGAGCCTCGACCACGCCGCAAGCGAACTGGACCGGCTGCTGCGCGACGATGATCCCGGTGACCTCCCCGGGGTGGCAACGGTGCTCACCGAAACCGCGGCAGGAACTGTGCGCACACAGAGCCATCGCCTCTGGCGACCACGCCACCCGACCACCCCCCGCGTACGAATGCGTGCCATCGGCCGCGAGGCCCTCGGCAGCAACCCCCTGCCGCTGGCTGCGGTGCTGACCACGTTCTCCGTGCTGATCCTGCTCATGGGCGTAGCTCGTGCAGGCTGGCCATTCGTGCCCGTCGGCCTCGCGTGCATGGCGGTCATCGTCCTGCTGTACGCCGCCGGTCGGGCAGCCATCAGGTATCGCCCGCGGGCCACCGCGGCCATCGGTGGCATGACGATCGCGGTCACCGCCGTGGGGGTGGCGGTGGTCCCGCTGCCCCTCAACAGCAACGCCGATACACGGCTTGCGGTGATGCTGGGAGTCACGTTCCTGATCTGCGCCCTCGGGTCGTCGCTGGGCCTGGCGACGCTGCGCCAGCGCGAGATCGTCATCAGTGACCTCGCCGACGGCGTCGGACGCGACCGGCTGGAGGACGCTGCGATGCGACGGCAGATCGCCGGGCTTGAACGCGAGCTGGCCTCGCATCTGCACGGCACCATCCAGGCACGGCTGCTGACAGCGGCCTACGCGCTTCGGGAAGCCGAGACATCGGGCGATCGTGCAGCGGCTCGCGCGGCAGCCAGTGCCGCGCAGAGCGCGCTGACGGAGGCCATGGCCACGCCGACGGACCGCACGCCCGTCACCACCCCCGGCGACCTGAGGGCGCAGGTAACCGACCAATGGGCCGACCTGCTTGTCGTCACATGGAGCGAGGCCCCTGGGGCGCTGTCCGAGCGCGAGTCACACGAGGCATACCAGGTGCTTGGCCATGCCCTGAAGAACGCCGTGGTACACGGGCGCGCCAGGGCCGCAGACATCGGCATGGGCCGAGACGCCACTGGCGACGTGGTGGTGGTGGTTACCGATGACGGCGTCGGGCCCACCGGCGGGAGCGCCGGCATGGGCACGGCCTACCTCGATGAGGTGGCCTCCGAGTGGTCGCTGCGCGCGTCGGGTGAGGGCGGCGCCGTGCTGCGGGCACGACTGTCCACGTGTACCCGGGGCGTCAGCGCCCGGTGAACTCGGGGTCGCGCTTCTCGCGGAAGGCCCTGAGGCCCTCCTCGATGTCGTCGCTCTGAAAGGCCCGCTGGCGCCAGCGCTCGGCGATCTCCCCCGCCTCGCTGGGGGCCACGCCGTCGTCGATGGCGCGGATGACCGACCGCATGCCCGCGATGGCGATGGGGCCGTTTGACGCGATGGCCTGGGCGTCGGCGATTGCCAGGCCCGTGAGCTCGAGGCGGTCGACGACCCGGTTGACGATGCCGATCTGCCGGGCGCGCTCGGCGTCGATGGGGCGGCCGGTGAGGAACAGCTCGCGGGTGGCGGGCGCACCGGCCACCCGAACGAAGCGCTGGATGCCCTCGGCCGCGTACACCCAGCCCAGGCGGGCGGGAGGCATGCCGAAGCGGGCACCGCGGGACGCCAGGCGCCAGTCGGCGGCCATGGCGATCTCGAGCGCGCCGCCGAAGGCGTTTCCGTTGAGGGCGCACACCACGGGCACCGGGCAACCCTCCACCGCGGCGGCAGCGCGCCCCAGCAGGCGCTCGCCCGTGCGCACGGCGTCGGTGAGGGCGTCGCCGTCACGCGCCTGGAGATCCACCCCGCCCGAGAAGTTGCGGTCGCCTGCGCCGGTGAGCACCACGGCGCGGGCGTCGCCCAGGGAATCCGCCTGCAGCGCCTCGGCCAGCGACGCCAGCATGGCGTCGTCGAGGCTGTTGGCCCGCGCCTCGTTGGCGATGGTGACGATGGCGATCAGGCCATCGCGCTCAACGTCTATGCGGCCAGGGGAATCGGACATGCGGCCACTCTAGGGCAGCGCGAGGTGCGCCAGCATGGCGTCGGTGACCAGCCCCGGAGCCTCCTGCTGCGCCCAGTGGCTCACGCCCTCGAGCATCACCACCTGCAGCGGCCCCTCCACCTTGGTGATGGAGCGCTCCAGCAGCAGCGGGCTCATGTAGGCGTCTGCATCGGCCCAGGCGATGGTGGTGCGCACGGTGATGGGCGGAAGGTCGGGCGGCGGCTTCAGCCAGTTCTCGGCCGGGATGTTGGCGCGGTAGTACTCGAGCGCCGCGGTCATGGCGCCGGGGCGCATGAGGGCGTCCTTGAAGATGCGGCGCTCCTCCGGCGGGAACGTGCCGGGCGCGGCGGTGTCGAACACGAAGGCCTCGAGGTTGGCGGCGTCGTCCTTCAGCAGCCACTCCTCGGCGATGCCGGGGAACTGGAACAGCAGCATGTACCAGCTCTTCTGCTGCTGCTCGGGCACCTGGCGGCACTCGGCGCTTGCCACCGGGTGCGGCGAGTTGAGGATGAACAGCGAGCGCACCTTGTCGGGCACCAGCGCCGATGTGGCCCAGCACAGGCTGCCGCCCCAGTCGTGCCCCGCCAGGTGCGCGTAGCCGTGGCCCAGGGCGTTGATGAGGCCCACGACGTCGCCCACCAGCTTGGGGAAGGCGTAGGCGTCGGTGCCCTCGGGGCGGTCGCTCTCGCCGTAGCCGCGCAGGTCGGGGACGATGGCCCGGTAGCCGGCGTCGGCCAGGGCCGCGGCCTGATGGCGCCACGAGTACCCCAGCTCGGGGAAGCCGTGCCACATGATCACGGGCTCGCCGGAGTCGGGGCCCATGAACTGCACCGACAGCGTGGCGTCGCCGCAGTCGATGCGCTCGCGGCGCGCGCCCGGGATGTCGCCGATGGTGCTCACGGAGACCTCCGGATCAGGTGTCGAGCGCGGCGAGGTCGAGCATGTCGGCCACCACGCGGTCGAATCCGATTCCCGCGACCTCGGCGGCCTTGGGCAGAAGGCTGGTGTCGGTCATGCCCGGGATGGTGTTGACCTCGAGCACCCACAGGCGCCCCTCGTCGTCGAGGATGAGGTCAACGCGCGTGATTCCCCGGCAGTCGAGAGCCCGCGAGGCGGCGATGCTCACGCGCGCGGCTTCCTGCACGATGTCGTCGTCCACGTCGCGGGGCGGCCGCAGCTCGGTCTCGCCCGGCGTATAGCGGGCCTCGAAGTCGTAGAAGTCGCGGCCAAGCGTGACCGCTTCGATGACCGGAAGCGCCCACGGGTCGTCGGCCATCACCACGCTCACCGCCAGCTCGCGGCCGGGCACGAAGCGCTCCACCAGCACGCGGTCGTCGTAGCCCATGGCGTTGAGGATGGCGCCGCCCAGGTCGCCGGGCTCGCGCACGATCGAGATTCCCAGGGCAGACCCCTGGCAGGCGGGCTTCACGCACAGCGGCAGGCCCAGCGACTGCTGGATCTCCGGCAGGGCGTCGGCCGCGCCCATCTTGCTGAAGGCCTCCTTCGAGAATGCGTACCCGTGCGGCACGGGGATTCCCGCATTGCGGAAGAGCGCCTTCGAGACCACCTTGTCCATGGCCCGCTCGCTGGCCAGCACGCCGGAACCCGTGTAGGGGATCTTCAGGATCTCGAGGATCTCCTGCACCGTGCCGTCTTCCCCCCCGCGCCCGTGAAGGGCCACGAACGCCACCTCGGGCCGCTCGTCGCGCAGGGTGCGCACCAGGTGCTGGTCGGCGTCGATGGGGATGACCTCGTGCCCCAGGCGGCCAAGGGCGAGCTCGACGTTGGTGCCCGATCGCAGCGAGACCTCGCGCTCGAGCGACGGACCGCCCTTGAGGACGGCGACGCGGCTCATGACCTGCCCGGGTTGAGCGCCTCGTGCAGGGCGCAGAACTCGGTGACCACCTCTCCGAGGCGGCTGATGCCCTCGGTGATGACCGGCTCGGGCACGCCCGAGTAGTTGAGGCGCATGCAGTTGCCGCCACGGCCATCGAGGAAGGCGGCCTCACCGGGCACGAACGCCACCTGGCGCTCGAGCGCCTTGGCCTGCAGGGCCTTGGTGTCGATGAACTCGGGCAGCGTGGCCCACAGGAACAGGCCGCCGCGCGGGCGGGTCCAGGTGGCCGACGCCGGGAAATGCGCGTCGAGGGCGGCCAGCATGGTGTCGCGGCGGGCGCGGTAGAGGTCGTTCACGCGGGCCACGTGCACCCGGTAGTCGTTGCGCTTGAGGTATTCGGTGACGAAGCGCTGGGTGAAGGTGCTCGAGCAGAGATCGGCAGCCTGCTTGCCCAGGTTCATCTTGCGCAGGACCTGCGGCGGGGCGGCCACCCAGCCCACGCGGATTCCCGGGGCCAGGATCTTCGAGAACGTGGAGAGGTACACCACCCAGCCCGCGCCGTCGTCGAGCTCGTACAGCGTGGGAAGGGCCTCGCCCTCGAAGCGGATCATCCCGTAGGGGTTGTCCTCGATGATGAGCAGGCCCACCGAGTGCGCGAACTCCACCAGCTGCTGGCGGCGCTCGAGCGACATCGTGACGCCGGCGGGGTTCTGGAAGTTGGGGATGGTGTAGAGGATCTTGGGCGGGCGGCCCTCGTTCGCCAGCCGGGCGTAGGCATCTTCCAGCAGGTCGATGCGCATGCCGTCGTCATCCATGGGCACGTGCGTGACGTCGGCGCCGTAGGCGGTGAGGCACGGCACGGCGCCCGGGTAGGTGGGGCCCTCGGCCAGCACCGGGTCGCCGCGGTCGACGAAGGTGCGGATGCTCAGATCGATGGCCTGCTGGCCACCGGTGGTGATCATGATGTCGTCCACCCGCGAGCGGGCACCCTCGTCGGCCATGATGGCGGCGATCATCTCGCGCAGTTCGCCCATGCCGTCGGTGGGGCCGTACTGCAGCGACGGCGCCAGGAAGTCGGTGCCGATCTCGGAGACAATCTCCTCGTAGGCCGCGCGCGGGAAGGTCTCGGTATCGGGAAGGCCGCCGGCCAGCGAGATGATGTCGGCCTTCTCGGTGATGGCCATGAGGTCGCGCATGGCCGACGACGTGGTGGCCGACGCCTGCGCCGAGAACCGGGAGTCGTATCTGGCCGCGTCGGCGGGACCGACCAGCGGCGTCTGCGGAGGGACCGGGGCCCCTGTGCCCGTGTTGTCGGTCACGTCACTGGTGCTCATGAGGCGGAAGGGCCCGTTATGGGCCATGCCTGATGATACGCCGCCGATGCGCCCGCACCTGCCAGACAGGTGACAGACGGCCCCGGGACGGAACAGGGCCTCTGATAGCCTCGGCGACCGTGCCGGCCGACCAGACACCGGCGAGCTCGCGTTCCGCGCTCGCCCTCCTTCGCATCCCCGATCTGCGGCGGGTGCCCCGTTCGGACTGGATGCAGCTCATCCGGTTCCTGGCCGTCGGCCTGTCGGGCTACGTGGTCAACCTGCTGGTCTTCTGGCTGGTCGGGCTCGGCGGCCTTCACTACATCCCGGCCGCCATCGTGGCGTTCGTGGTGGCGTGGGTGAACAACTTCCTGCTGAACCGTCACTGGACGTTCCGCGCCGGTGACGACGCGCTGGTGGGACAGGGCATCAAGTACCTGCTGGTGTGCCTGGTGGCGCTGGGCGCGAACCTGGTGATCCTCCACGTGCTCGTGGATGCCGGCCTCGGCGAGATGTACTCGCAGGCCATCGCCATCGTCCTTGTGACGCCCCTGAGCTACCTGCTCAGCCGGCGTTGGTCCTTCCGCTAGGCGGCCGGGCCGGCGCGTGATGGCCCTGCGGCGCGCCCCCGGCGTTGTCGCCCTTGCCTGCGCCCTTGCGCTGGCGCTGCCGATGGGCGCGTGGGCGCAGCAGCCACCTGCCAGCGCCGGGCTGGCGGTGACCACTCCCTCTGAGGCCCTGGCCGCGGTTGACGGCGTGCTCGACGGCGTGGCCAACGGCGCCCGCGACCTGCAGCAGAAGGCGGCGTCACAGGCATCCGCGGCTGGCAGCGGCGGCTCGTACGAGGCCTCGCTCACCAGCGAGGAGGCCACCACCATCGCCGAGGCCGACCCGCGGCTGCAGGCATGGATCGCCGACAACCCCATCCGCCGCACCGCGGCCGAGCTGCAGCAGAAGGACAAGCGCTGGAAGGTGTCGTTCATCGGCGGCCCCAAGGACGCCGAGGTGGTGGAGGCCGAGGTGTACGTGGGCGATGAGGAGGGCAACATCGCCGAGGTGCGCACGGGGCCGCAGGTGGCCTGGATGATGGCCCGGGGATACGAGGGCGCGTTCGGGCGGGCGGTGAACCGCTGGCGCATCTGGATTCCCCTGTGCGTGGTGTTCCTGCTGGTGCTGCTGCCCATCACGCGCCCGCGCACCCTGCTCTCGTGGCGCACCCTCGACCTGCTGGTGCTTCTGTCGTTCACGGCGTCGTGGGCGTGGTTCAACGAGGGCGATATCTCCACGTCGGTGCCGATGCAGTACCCGCCCCTCATCTACCTGCTCGCACGCATGGTGTGGATAACGGTGACCCGCGCCCGCCGGAGACGGGCCCCCGCCACCCCCGACGAGGGGGAGGCGTCTGTGATGCGCCGGCCGGGGCTTCCGGGGTGGATGCCCACCTGGCTGCTGGTGACCGTGCTCATCCTGCTCATGGCGCTGCGGTGGGGCCTGAACGGCCTGAACAGCAACGTGATCGATGTGGGGTACGCCGGGGTGATCGGCGCCGACCTCATCCAGAACGGCCAGACGCCCTACGGGAACTTCCCCGACGACTGCGGCCAGTGCGACACCTATGGGCCGCTCAACTACATCGCGTACATGCCGTTCGAGGCCGTCATGCCCAACACGGGCAAGTGGGACGACCTGCCGGCGGCGCACGGTGCGGCGGTGCTGTTCGACGGCCTCACGCTGCTGGCGCTGCTGGTGCTGGGGTGGCGCCTGGCGGGCCGGAAGATGGGCCTCACCTTCGCCATCGCATGGGCCGCGTTCCCGTTCACCGCCTTCACGTTGTCGAGCAACTCCAACGATGCCCTGATCTCGGCGTGCGTGGCGTGGGGATTGGTGCTGGCCGCGCGACCACTCGGGCGGGGGCTGATGATCGGCCTCGGCGTGGCCGCGAAGATCGTGCCGGCGATCCTCGTGCCGCTGTGGGCCCGGCATCCGTTCCCCAGGCGCGACCCTGCCACGGGGCCGCGTCGCCTGCTGGCGTACATCGCCGGCCTGGTGCTGGCCGCGCTGCTGACGGGATGGGTGATGTTCCTCGACGGCACCGACGGCATCAGGGCCTTCTGGTCGCGCACCGTGGGCTACCAGGCCGAGCGCGAGTCGCCCTTCTCGATCTGGGGCCAGTACGACTGGCTGCAGCCCGTGCACATCGCGGTGGGCGCGCTGGTGGTTCTGGGTGCGCTGCTGGTGCTGCGCTGGCCGCGCAGGCTGGACATCGTGCAGTGGGCCGCCATCTCGGCCGCGCTGCTGATCGGCTTCGAACTTGTGCTGACCCACTGGTTCTACCTCTACATCCCCTGGTTCCTCCCCCTGGTGATACTGGTGGTGGTGCCCCAGTGGCCAGACCCCGAGCACGAGCCCAACCCGCAGCCCGGGCGCCTGCTGCGGCGCCTGCAGGGG
>CAZIQQ010000028.1:17704-19813 GCA_964541555.1 uncultured Bifidobacterium sp.
CCCCGAGCACGAGCCCAACCCGCAGCCCGGGCGCCTGCTGCGGCGCCTGCAGGGGATGCGTGGGCGCGGGCAGGAGGCGTCGGCATGAGCGGCGGCGCACGGGTGGACCTTGAGCGGCTGCTGCCGTGGATCATGGGCGTCGTCGCGGTGCTGGTGTGGGTGGGCCCCATGCAGTGGATGAGCGCCGCCACCGCGCAGATCTCGGACATCCCCGTGTACCAGGCGGCCTATCAGCAGATGGCCGATGGCAGCCTGCCCTACCTCGACTTCAGCCTCGAGTACCCGCCGCTGGCAGCGGCCATCTTCTGGCTGGCGGGAATCCTGCCGGGGGCCTACGGCACCACCTTCTCATTCCTGATGATGGTCGCCCTGGTGCTCACCGTGGTGCCGGTCACGCTCACCGCGCGGGCACTGGGGCTGAGCGTGGCGCGGCAGGTAGCGGCGGGCGGCATCACCGCGTTCGTCCCGGTGCTGCTGGGCGGGCTGGTGGGCACGCGATTCGACCTGGTGCTGGCGGCGCTGATCGCCTGGATCCTCTGGGCGGTCGTGACCGACCGCATGACCGCCGCCTGGGTGCTGCTGGCGCTGGCGGTGCTGGTGAAGCTCATCCCGCTCGCGTTCATCCCCGTGCTGGTGATGGTGCACGTGCGGCGGCACGGAGGGTCAGACGCCCTGAAGAGCGCGCTCACCGGACTCGCCGTGCTGGTGGTGGTGACCCTGCCACTCGCCCTGACCGCGCCGTCGGGCCTGTGGGACAGCGTGTCGTACCACCTGGACAGGCCCCTGCAGCTGGAGTCCACGGGCGCCGCCTACCTGATGGCCATGCGCCTGTTGGCGGGGATCCCCCTGGCGGTGGACACCTCGTTCGGGTCGCAGGGGCTGCAGGGGGAGGCGCCGGACCTCATGGCGCTCATCTCCACGATCGTGCTGGTGGTGCTGGTGCTGGCCATCGCCCTCACCGTGCAGCGGCTGCTGGTGTCGCAGCCACCCTCCGCCGACTCGGCCATCTTCGTGGCCGGCATCGCCGCAACGGCCGTGGCACTGCTGGTCGCGGGCAAGGTGCTGTCCCCGCAGTTCCTGGTGTGGATCGTGCCGGCGGCGGTGCTGGTGCGTGGACGCTTCGGATGGCCGTCGGCCGTGGTGGTGGCGCTGTCGCTGCTGCTCACCCAGGCGTACTTCCCGCGGGCCTACTGGCAACTGGTGGCGCTGCAGCAAACCGAGATGGGACTGCTGGTACTGCGCGACGCCGTGCTGATCGTGCTGCTGGCGCTGGTGTGGCCGCGCCCGGGAATGGAAGAGCGGTTGCGCGATGAGCCGTCGCGGCAGGGAAGTCGGACGGCGAACGGAAACGCACTGGAATGAGCCGACACACGCCCCGAATGGGAACCCGCCATCTGCTGCCCGTGGCAGCCGTGGCCATGGCCGCGCTGCCGGCGCTGGCAGCAGCCGCGCCTGTCAACCCCGCCACGACCCCCGTGCAGGTGACACTGCAGGTGCCCGTGCCCCAGGCGGTGACGGTGCGCGTGTTCCGGGCATCAGATGGCCTTGGAGTGGCCACCCTTGGCCCGGTCAACGCCATGGCGGGGGCCGTCACCATCCCCTGGTCGGGCGGCCGGGGGCCCGGTGGCACCGGACAGCCGGTGGCCGACGGCACCTACCGCCTCGAGGGCGTGGGTGCAGACGGCGTGACGCTGCTGACCACCACGCCCGCCACCGTGGACATCGACATGAGCGTGCCGGCCCCCGTGCTCAGTGCGCCGGCGCCCACCGTGCCCGCGAGCACGCGGGCCGGACTTCCGCTGCGCCCCGGTGGATCCGACGAGGTGCGGGCCGTCGTGCGCCGGCCGGGGTCGGAATCGGCTCTGGTGACCGGCGCCTGGCAGCCGGCCGGCACCACCCTGGCGCTGCCGCCGGCGCTGCGCGCGAAGCGCATCGTGGGCACGGTTGCCGTGAGGGCAGAGGGCCGCGACGCCGCGGGCAACATGGGAACGAGCAGCCCGGTGCTGTGGTCCCTGCAGCCCCCGGGCACCGGTACCACCGTGGTCACCCATATCCGCACGAACAAGCCCCTGGTCGCCGTGACCGTGGATGACGGCTACGGCCCCTCGG
>CAZIQQ010000028.1:19913-21077 GCA_964541555.1 uncultured Bifidobacterium sp.
CGCACGAACAAGCCCCTGGTCGCCGTGACCGTGGATGACGGCTACGGCCCCTCGGAGGCCGCCAGCATGATCCGTGCCGCGCGGGATGCAGACGCCACCATCGTGTTCTGCTTCAACGCCATCAACTCAAGGGTGTGGACGTCGTCGCTGCGCACGGCGATCCGCGAGGCCATCGCCGACGGGCACCTCGAGATCTGCAGCCACGGGTACGCCCACAACACCGGCAAGGGCACCAGCCAGTCGGCGGGCATCAGCGACCTCTCGCGCAACCGCGGGTGGGACGAACTGGGCGGCGTGGCCACCGCGCCGTTTTACCGTCCGCCCTACGGCGCCTATGGATCGGGCCTGCTGGCCGCGGCGGCCAGCACGGGCTACCGCTACACGGTGCTGTGGGATGTCGACACCAACGACTGGCGCGGGCCCAGCGCGTCGGTCATCACCCAGCGCGCCGTGGGCGGGGCGCGTAGGGGCTCGATCATCCTCATGCACACCAAGCCCAACTCGGCGGCGGCCATGCCGGGAATCCTGCGAGGGCTGAAGGCCAAGGGCCTGCGGCCCGTGGGGCTGGGCGAGCTGTTCTCGGCCGGACGGCCGGGATAGGCGGCTCGCTCCAGGGCGGCACCGGGCTCACCCGCCGCCAGGCCCTGGTGGCCGCGGGCGGCGGGGCGCTGGTGCTGGCGGGCGCTGGCGCACCGCGGGCGTGGGGTGCGCCGCGGGGCCGGGTGCACGTGGTGGGCGCGGGGCTCGCGGGGCTCGCATGCGCCGCCCGCCTCACCGCGGCAGGGGTGGACGTGCGGATGTGGGATGCCCGCGACCGGCTGGGGGGTCGCGTGCTCACGGACCTCTCGCTGGTGCCGGGTGGCTGGGTGGAATGCGGCGGCGAGTTCATCGACGCGGGGCACTCGGCCATGCGCAGCCTGTGCCGCAGCTACGGCATCGCACTGCAGGACCTGGCAGACCTCGACGCCCCGGGTGAAGCACGCGACCTCATTGCGGGTCGCGTGCGGGTGGACGGCTGGGCGGCGCGGCAGGACGCCCTGCTGTCGCAGCGCGCCGCCCGCGACCTGCGCGCCATGGGAGCAGCCCGCCTCGACCGCATGGCGGCGTCGGCCTGGCTTGCGAGGGCGATACCGGGATGGCCCACCAGCCCCTTCGCCAGGTACC
>CAZIQQ010000029.1:0-21033 GCA_964541555.1 uncultured Bifidobacterium sp.
CCGCGTCCACGAGCGCCCGCAACGCCCGCGCCGCACGGGCCACCACGCCCCGCGTGCGCATCGCGGACGGCCCCATCATCACCGCCCAGCCGGGAACCAGCGTGAACCTTGCCGCGCGACTTCAGGGTCGCTGGACCGGCGAGGTGACCTACCAGTGGACGCAGGTGTCAGGGCGCACGGGCGCGCTGTCGGGCACGAGCGGTGGCCAGGTGCGTGCGCGGGCACCGGATACCCCGGGCCGCATCGTCGTGCGGGTTCGTGCACGCGATGCAGCGGGCCACGTGGCGAGCGGCCAGGTGATCGTCAACGCCGGCAAGGCGGCGTCGCCCCAGGCGGCCGCGGTCATGGCCGGCGCCGCGCGGGCGGCAAGCAGCGGCAAGCCGCTCAACGTCTCGCTCCCGGGCGGCAACACCGCCACGCTGAAGCGCCTTCGTGCCATGCGGGGTGCCACGGCGGTGTCCGACCAGGCCGGCGCCGCGTATTCCTTCAGCGCCTCGGAGCTCAAGGTCGGCCAGATGTCGATCAGCAGGGCGAGCGGCAACGTGAGCACCACGGGGATCCAGCTCGATACGGGCACCCTGACGTTCCCGGCAGCCTGGAAGATCGGCCCCCTGTCGGTGGTCAAGGGCAAGCCCCTCGTCTACACCTTCGCGAGCGGCAGCGACCCGTCGGCATTGGTCGGGCAGGTTGCGGACGCCACGCACTTCGCGTTCCTCTCGCTGCCCACCGGCTGGGCCGGCACTACCACCGTCACCTTCGCCAAGGACTCCTGGAGCATCGAGGCCACCGCGGTCGGCGATAGCGGCGGCAAGGTCATCGTCGACGGCACCGCGAAACAGGACGGCACCTACTCGGCTTCGGTGACCGCCTCGAAGATCGCGACCTTCGAGGGTGCCACCCTCGACATGTCGGGGACCATCACGAAGGCGGCGGCGGACAAGGACGCCACCACGACGGTGACCGGCTCGCTCGGCGAGCCGGTCTCCCTCGCCGATGGGGTGAGACTGGAATCGCTCACCGCGAAGTGGACGCCCAATGTGAAGGAGGGCCCGGTCCTCAGCGGGTCGGCGAGCATCAGCATCGACAGCGGAGCGTCAACGCCCCTCACCATCGACGCCCAGCTGAAGTACACCGGCGCGAACGACTGGTCGGTGGAGTTGAGCGGCAGCGGCGGGCCCTCATGGAACCCCCTGCCGGGCCTCTCGCTGTCGGCGTCCAATCTGACCGGCTCGGTCGGCATGGAGAAGGGCGAGGAGAAGTGGAACGTCACCGGCAAGGTGGCGACCTGGCAGGTGTCGAGCATCCTGACGCTGTCCGACGTGCAGATCGACCTGACGAATGACTGCGGCGACGGCACCCAGCCCGCATGCCCCAAGGGCGAACTGTTCCTGAAGCTGAGCACCAGCGCGCGCCTGGCGCCTCCGGTGATCCAGCCGATCACCATGAAGACGCAGGCCATCCTCGGCCTGGGCGACGGCGGTGGCTTCGCCCTCTACGCCACCATGCCCAACCTGACCCTCGGGCCCGGTGTGGAGTTGGGCAGCCCGTCGCTGAACGTGACGTACAACATGCCCGACGAACTGCTTCCCAGCAGCGTCGGCATGCCGTCGTTCAGCCTGCCGCAGGGCGTGAACAGCGGCTTCAATATCCAGGCCATCGGCTCCCTCAAGGTGCCGGGCCTGGGCGACTTCGGCTCGATCGTCTCGATGATCACCCCGAAGGGCTGGACCCTTGGCGGCTTCGACCTCGACGGCGTATCACTGGGGTCGGGCAACGGATCGCAGTCGGGAGCCTGGTTCGGGTGGTCATCGTTCGACACGACGATGAGCGTCAACATGCCGGGCATCGGCCTGAAGTCGATCCCGGTTCCGAAGGACTCGTTCGCCGTCACGGGGGACTACTCGGCGCCCGGGTGGTTCACGAAGATGGTCGGGTTGGAGTCGGCCCGCGCGGTGGGCACCATCAACTTCGACGCCGGGACCGGGTTCTTCAGCGCCAAGATCGCCTTCGACGGCACCTACACGCTGCCCGGCGGCGGGTCGAGCCTTCAGTCGACGTCCGTCTTCTTTGACCTCCAGAACAACGCCACGGGCATCACCGTGGCCGTGGGCGGCACCACAACGCTTGGCGTGCAGGGCATGGACGCCAATGGCCAGGAGGTGGCCGCACCGCAGTTGGACATGCGCCTGGGCTTCGACCTGGCCAGCCAGACCGTGTCGGCGTCGCTCACCTTCACCGATCCCGCCGGCTGGAAGGATGCCTTCGGCGTGGACGGCCTGGTGATCAATCAGGCGTCGTTCACCCTCGAAGTGAACGTCGTCACGCTCACGCCCGGTCTGAAACTGATGGCGGAGGGACAACTTCCGCCCAGTGTGGCCGGACCCTTGCAGGTGCCCGGCCAGGGCATCCCCATCAAGGTGGGGGCCGAACTGTCGGCCGCGCATCCGTGCGTGGCCTTCGCGGTGGGCAATCCCAAGGGCACCCAGCCCGTGCTCCAGGTGGGCGGCGGCGTGGCCTCGGCCAACTTCTTCGAGTTCATCCTGGCGCCCAGCGGGTGCCAGCTCTCCCCCCTCTCCCCGGCCATCCCGCCCGGCTTCTCGATCGCATTCGACGGCCAGGTGCTGGGCGCCACCGTCGACGTCGGCGCAACCCTCCAGATCGCGCCGGCGATGAAGCTCGATGCGCACGTCAACATCGGCGCCTTCGAATTGGGCGGTGTCCAGTTCGAGAAGACCACGCTCCAGGTGAAGCTGGATGAGGCCGCGGGCACCAATGAGGTCTCATTCTCCGGCGGGTTCACCATCTTCGGGAACGGCGTCAATGTGGCGGGGAGCCTGAAGCAGGACGGCACGACCACATCGGCGTCGCTCGACGTGCAGCAGGTGGGCCAGATCTCGGTCGACGGCTTCACGCTCGAGGACATGCGGTTCCGCGCGGCCGTGCAGGTAGGTCCATCCGTGAACAAGGTGGCCATCTCCGCCAGCGGCAAGGTGAACGTCCTCGGGCAGATGCTCGACGTCAGGCAGTTCGCCGTGTCGATCGACAACGGCGTTGTCGAGGATGTGTCGTTCGACGTCCAGGCCAAGATCAATATCAACGACGTCGCCACGGCCGACGGTGAGTTCCAGATGAGCTACACCGAGTCGTCCGGCGACTTCAGGTTGCACGCATCAGTGGCCCTGTCCACCGCGGCCGGCTTCAACATCGGCACCGCAGCGAAGCCAGCCACTCTCGACATCTCGCCGCAGTGCGCGGCCTTCGAGGGGTCCATCCAGATGGGCCGGGTATTCACGGCCACCCTCTCGGGCACCTTCGCGTACGCCGACGGCTGCACCCAGACCGTGCGGACCGTCGATGGCCAGAGGGTCGCGGCCACGAAGGGTGACTTCAGCATCGCCGCCGACAACGTGGCGCTGCAGCTCGGTGCGTTCGAGACCACCGGCTCGGTGGCCATCGGCGACGTCGGCGGCACCGCCTACGCCGCCGTGAAGGCCTCGCTCACGCTCGGGACGCAGGACGCCGGGGGCGACGTCAACGTGGCAGGCTCGTTCCAGAGCAACGGCGACTTCTCTTTCGACGGCTCCGGCAACCTGTCCCTCGCAGGATTCAGCCTCAACACAGCCGTGCGCGTGGCCAACAAGGGCGGCGACGTCGAGGTGTCCGGGAGCGCGAAGCTGGATGTGGCCGGCACCACGGTCGAGATCAGCGGCCAGTTCACCGAGGTCAACGGCGCGCCGTCCACCACCCTGCGCGGCGCCATCAACAGCCTGTCGCTCGGGGGCTTCAGCCTCGGCAGGGCCGAGATCACCCTCACGCAGACACCAACCAAGGTGGGCGTCGAGGCGGCCGTTGACATGACGGTGGGCGATGCGGCCACCGGACAGCTGCGTGCCAACGGCACCATCTCGTTCGTCGAGGGCACGGCCACCGACGGTGTGCCGCTCTTCTACGCCTCGCTCAACGGCAACATGGGCTTCCCGTCCATCGGCGCCACGATGACGGGCAATGTGACGTTCTCCAACTGCGACGCCAACTGTGCGCGGCCAGCGCCGGTCCGGCTCTCCCTGAACGGTGCGATCGGCGCCGGCGGGTTCAAGTTCGTGACCGAGGTGAACATGTCGTCGGACGGCACGTTCGCGGCCGCCGCGGTGTTCAACAGCAGCCAGTGCACCGGCACCGTGGACCTCTTGGTGATCCGAGCGCAGGGATGCTTCGACTTCACCGTGAACCTGTGGGTCGGCAGCAGCGCGCCGTATGGCACGCTGTCCGCCACGGCGAGCGCGAGCGTCAATATCCAGGAATGGGATGCGTCGCCCTGGTACGCCCCCTGGGAGTGGACGTGGGGATCATGGCGCTCCTATGGGGTGAGCCTGGGCGCCAGCATCCAGCTGTCGCCGTTCAGGATCTGCATGAACGTCATGGGCATGGACCTCTGCGTGTAGCCCGTCCCCTCCCATGACGCCCCGAAACCGCAAGGGCCGCCCGGATGGGCGGCCCTTGCGCGTGATGACTGGCCGACCCCAGGGCGGGGCGGCCTCTCAGCCGCCCTTGCTGGACTTCTTCGACGCCTTCAGCGGGTTGAGCGCCTTCTGGACCTGCTCGGGGAGCTCGGTCGAGTGGTACACCGGACGCCCGCACTCCTCCTTCGAGGAGATCGGCGCGTGGCAGGTGCTGGGGGCGGCGCTCCAGATCGACAGCGTGCGGTGACCGCGCTCGCACAGGTAGAGCGTGGCAAGGCCCTCGCGGGCACGCGGGCCGTCAGCGGCCTCGTACTCCTCGGCCGGGGCGCCCTCCTCGACGATCTCCTCCTCGACGACGACTTCCTCCTCGACCTCGGCCACGGGCTCGGCGGCCGGCGCCTCGTCGGCGGGGGCCTCCTCGGTGGCCACTGCGGCCTCGGCCTCGGGGGCGTCCTCGGTGGCCTCGGGGGCCTCAGCGGCCTCGGGGGCCTCCTGCTCGGTCTCGTCGCTCATCTGGAAGATCTCTCCTCGGGTTCGAACGGTCGGGGACTATAGCGCCCCGCGGGCCGATTACGCTGCCCGGCCGTGCACCCCGACGACCCACGCACAATCTGGGAGGACGTCCCCGCGGGCGGCCTCACCCTGCGCATCCGCCGCCCGCCCTCGGCCGAGGACCTCATCGACGAGGACGAGTTCGCCTGTGACGAGCGTCTTCCGTACTGGGCGGAGGTATGGCCGAGCGGACGGGTGCTGTGCGGCGTGCTGGCCGGCATGCGCCTGGAGGGGCGCTCGGTCATCGAACTGGGTGCGGGCATCGGGACCGGCGCGATGGTGGCGGCCATGCGCGGGGCGCGCTCGCTGAGCACCGACTGGTACCCGGCGGCCGTGGAGTTCAGCGCGTGGAACGCCCGCAACCTGGGCCTCGACATGGAGGCCTGCGTGGTCGACTGGCGGGATCCCCCACAGGCCGTGCTGGACCGGGCGCCCTTTGATCTGGTCGTGGGCGCGGACATCCTCTACGAGGCCCGCAACGGCGTTGCGCTGGGCCTGCTGATCCCCGCTCTCTGCGGCCCGTCGACCGAGGTGATCATCGCCGACCCGCGCCGACCCGATGCCCGCGGGTTCGTGGAGGCCATGCAGCTGGCCGGGTGGGCGTACCGTCGCGAGGACATCCCCGTGCCCGGCCGCATCGACGAGACGGGTCCCATCGTGCACGTGCACAGGTTCACGCCGCCGCCCTCGAAACACAACGAGCCGGTCGTCATCTAGACTCCCGGCTCGCCGATCCTCGGTAGCTCAATGGTAGAGCATCCGGCTGTTAACCGGAGGGTTGTAGGTTCGAGTCCTACCCGAGGAGTTCCCTGCTGAGGGGCATGTTTTCCCCTACGCCGGGGTGCCCGCCTTGTCCTCGACCGCCACGAAGTCGAGCTCGGTGACGATGTCGATGGCCGCCGCCACAGAACGGGCGTTGGGGCAGTGGTGGGCGTGGATGGCGTTGCAGCGCTCCGCGGCCTCACGGTGCTCAGGAGCGGCCTTCAGCGTGTAGCGCACGATGATCCGACGCAGGTGAAGCACGTTGTCGTCGTCCACGCCGACCTCGCCGATGGCGTCGGCCACGAGGTCGTCGCCGGTCGCCGTGATGCCCCGCGCCTTCAGGGTGCCGCCGAAGGTGCCGATGAGGCAGCCGGCGACGGACGCCACCAGGTAGTCGAGCGTGCCGGGGTACTCGGGCACCGTGCCGGGCTCGAACCCGTAGTGCTCGCCCTGCCACCCGGGAACACCGAAGGTGACGTCGGTGCCGGTCATCTCGAGCCTCGCCTTGCGGATGGGCGCCTGCTCACGGGTGAGGTGCACGCGCACCTCGTGGATCTGGTCATTGGCCATGGATGCTCCGATCCGGGGTCGTGGACATCACGATATTACGGCCTCGCGGGGGGCCAAAACCCCGCTTTCGTACAGGTATTTCCTGCGTAGCGTGAGCCACCGCGCCCGGGACCCCGGGCGACACCACGTGCAGGGGGATGAGATGGACTGGAGCTTCTGGGACGTCCTGTGGACGACCTTCGTGATCTTCGTGTGGGCGATGTTCCTGGTCGTCCTGATCAACGTCGTCATTGACCTGTTCCGCAGTCGCGACCTGAATGGATGGATGAAGGCCATCTGGCTTCTGGTGCTGATCGCGCTGCCACTGCTGGGCGTCCTCATCTACCTCATCGCCCGTGGCGGCGGCATGCAGGAGCGCGCCACAGAGGCCCGCGACCGCGACGTTGAGCAGCTGAAGCAGATGGTCGGCTCACCGGCATCACCCACCGGCCAGATCGCCGAGGCGAAGAAGCTGCTCGACTCGGGCGCCATCGACCAGGCGGAATACGAGGCCCTGAAGGCGAAGGCCCTGGCCTAGTCGGCGTACCGCTCGTCCAGGCGACGGTGGTCGGGAAGCCCGACGGCGTCGGTGATCTCCGTGAAGGTCATCAGCGCCGATTCGCCGGGGCCCGACCCCGTTGCCGCGAGCGCCGCGTAGGTGGACCGCAGGGCATGGCCGGCGGCGAGGATGGCGCTGATGCCCCACAGCACCAGCCGGAAGCCCATCTCGCCCAGCTCGGGCGTGGAGAGGATGGGGGTCCTCCCGCCCTCCACCATGTTCGCCACGGGCCGCGCACCGGCCAGATCGGTCCCGATGCGCCGGAGCTCGTCGCGATCGAGCGGTGCCTCGACGAACACGGCGTCGGCGCCAAGATCCGCCGCGGCCCGGCCGCGGGCCAGCGCCTCATCCAGCCCCTCCAGCCCCCGGGCATCGGTTCTCGCGATGAGGAACAGGTCGATCCCCTCGTCGCGCAGGTCGACGACGGCGCGGATCTTCGCCAACCACTCACCGCGGTCGACGATGCGCTTTCCGTCCATGTGGCCACAGCGCTTGGGCCACTGCTGGTCCTCGAGGATCATCCCCGCCGCCCCGGCCTGATGCAGCAGGCGCGCCGTGCGCGCAGCGGAGAGGGCGTTGCCATAGCCGGTGTCGGCATCCACGATCACCGGGACGCCGGGCACCGCAGCCACCAGATCGCGCGCGGCATCCGTGATCTCGGTCTGCGTGAGATAACCGAAGTCGGGCATCCCCAGCCGCGATGCGGCCACCGAATAGCCGGACACCACGAGTGCCCGGAATCCCGCCTGCGCCGCGAGGCGCGCCGAAAGGCCGTCGTACACCCCGGGCAGCACAAGGGGCCCGTCGCCATCGGCCAGCTCGCGGATGCGGTCGGCGGGCGTCATGCGCCCAGCATCCCGTCTGCGGGGCGCCGCAGGTACCGGATGACGAACGCCAGCGCACCGAGGTAGCCGAAGGTGAGCGCGATGCCGCTTGTGTACCAGGCCACCAGTCCGCTCACGAGGTACGCCGACGTCAGCGACAGCACGAACACCGTTCCGAGCGGGATGACATGCACCATCTGCCAGGCGTTGAGGGGTATCGGCCGCGGGGCGAGCCGGTGGGTGAGGCTCGCCGTGATCACGGCGAGCAGGGCGTAGCCGGTGAATGCACCCCCGAGGAACAGGAGGATGGCCCATGGTCCGGGAGCACCGTCATGGAAGTGCGCGGTCAGCCCACCGGCCGTGAAGGTGGCCAGGGTGAAGCCATACGGCGGGGCCATCTGCACCAGGAGGGCGCGCAGGGCCTCGCGGTACTGCTCACCCGCACCTCGTCCCGCAGTGCTCACGGGCCCGACGCCGAGTCCTTGCCCACCACCACGACCACGTCGGCGTCGCCGATGGCGTCGCTGGCAACGCCGTCGAGCGGTGGGGCGCTGGTGATGCCGATGTCCTTGGCCACGTTCTGGGCCACGGCCTGCTTGCCCGGCTTCCACATGACCACCGACGACGCCAGGTCCTGGTCGTTGGCGTCGCCCACCTCGCCCAGGCGATAGCCGGCGGTCTCGACCTTGGGGGCCACCACATCGCGCGCCGCACCGGTGACGCCGCTCGCGTTGAGCACTGCCACCGTGTACGCGGCGCGGTCCTGGATGGCCGGCGGGTCGTCGGGCACGCTCGCGTCGGGGTCGGCACCCAGCGGGCCATTCGCGGGCTTGGTGATCTGCGGTGCGCCCGCGGTGGATGCCGATGTGCTGCCGCCGCGGAAGCCGAACCACCACGCGGCGAAGCCGCCGACGACCAGCAGAACCACCACCCCGGCGATGATGCCGACGGTGGCGCCGTTGCCGGTGCTGCTGGGCATGGGCACGCCGCCCTGCGAGGGGCCCTCACGGCCCGCGAGCGCCTGCACGCGATCGGTGGCCACGGGCGACGACATGCCGAGCCCATTCTGCTCACGGGCCTGCAGGCCCTTGATGAGCGACTGACGTCGCCATGCGATGACCGCGAGGCCCAGCGCGCCGAACAGCGACACGAACATCACCATCGTCGCGGTGATCATGACCCAGTCGGACGTCATCAGGCTCCCTCTCCGGGGACGGGCGGTGCATCTCCGCCGGTCGTGACCGGCGTCGTCTCGGTGGTGGATGGTGCCGCATCTGCGCCACCGGCTGCCGCGTCACTGAACATGGTGGTGAGGGTGACGGCCTTGAGCCCCTTGGCGCGCAGCCCCTTGATCATGCCGGGCAGCGCGTCGGCGGTGGTGTCGATGGCATGCAGCACCACGATCGACCCCTTGCCCGACGCGCTGACCACGCGGTCCGTCAGGGTGGCCACGTCGGGCTTCTCGTAGTCGGATGGGTCGACGTCCCACATGACGATCCACCGGTAACCCAGCTTGCCGGCGGCCTTCTCGATGCCCGGGCTGAGGGCGCCGTAGGGCGGCCGGTAGAACGGCACGCTCGCGACGCCGACAAGGCGATCGGTGCTGGCGTTGTTCGTGAGGTCGGCCGTGGCCTCCGACTCGCTGGACGTGGTGCTGGTGCGGTGCCCCCACCCATGGCTGCACATCGTGATGACCCCATCCGCGACGGCCGCATGCACCTTCTTCGCCAGCGACTGCGGCCAGGTCTTCACGTTGATGCCGTTGAAGCAGAACGTGCCACCCGACTTCTCGCGCCTGAGGATGTCGATGATGCGCGCGAC
This sequence comes from uncultured Bifidobacterium sp., assembly GCA_964541555.1. Taxonomy (GTDB): domain Bacteria; phylum Actinomycetota; class Thermoleophilia; order Miltoncostaeales; family Miltoncostaeaceae; genus SYFI01. Next base: position 9,528 of record CAZIQQ010000029.1, read on the forward strand.
GCCCTGCTCGTCGAGGCCGTCATCGAACACCAGGGCCACGTACGGCTTCGTGGTCTGCAGCGAGCGGATGACCTCGGCGGTTCCGGTTCCGGGGGTCGGCGGCAGCAGCACCGTGCCCGACCGTGCAGTGGAGCCCGAGGCGTCGCGCACCTCGACATACCCGGGGAGGGTGCCCGCCTCGAGCATCGATGCGACCTTCGCAGGCATGGGCAGCGACTTCGCGGCAGGCATCCAGGATCCCTTGACCGCAGCCTTCCCCTTCGGCGCGGCCACCACGCGCATCTGCAGGCCATCCCCCCCGGTTGCGGTCACGGCGAGCACCGGCTCCTGCGGGGCGGGCAGCTGGGGCTGGGGGGCGCGCACGACCACCTGCAGCGGCGGCGCCTCGACGACGGCCGGGGGGTCGCCCCCGGACGATCCGCTGCTGCTGGCCCACACCACGAAGGCAACCACGACCGCGAGGCCACCAACGAGGATGAGCAGGGCGTTGCGGCGGCGCCGGCGCAGTTCGCTCCGTCGTTGGTCCGCCGACGGTCGGTTGCGCCCCGGCGGGCGCGGTGTTCCGGAGCCGCTCACGGGTGCGATGCTAGCGATGCCCCCCGCCGCACCCCTCGCGCCGCTACGCTGGCCGCCATGCACGAATGGACCGGACTCTCACGCGGGCGCGCGCTCGCAATCGTCACCGCCCGTGATCCCCGGGAGTTCCCGGTGGGGCTGTTCTCACGCGACCCCGTTCCGCCGCCCAACCAGGGGCCGGGCTGCTTCATGTGGTTCGCCGACCACGCGGAGGCCGCCGACTTCATGGTGGAGATCGTGCCGGTGCTGCTGCTCGACCCGGACAGCTGGCCCGACTTCGACGAGCTGGTCGAGAAGACCCGCGAGGTCGTACGCGAAGTGCCCGATGCGGGCGCCGACCCACTGGCGACCATGCGCTCGCTCGGGAAGCACTGGGGCGACCGGGCGCACTTCGTGTGGTGGGGGCACTTCGAGGAGATCTCGTCGGGCGATAGCGACTTCGGGCGGCTCATCCGGATGCAGTACCTCGATGAGTTGGACGACCCCGAGAACGACCGGCCGGTGGAGGGCGACGAGCTGGACGCCCTCGTGCGCTTCACCCGCATCTACCCTCTCTAGGGGCGCAGGGCCTCGGCGATTCCCGCGCCGAACTCGCCCACAGCGGCGTCCGCGGCGCCGGGGTCCGCGGCATCTCCGATGCGGCGGATGATCTCGCTGGCGATCACCACGCCGTCCGCGACCTCGCCGATCTGCGACGCCTGGTCCGGCGTGCGCACGCCGAATCCCACTACCAGCGGAACCGGGATGTGGCGTCGGGCGCGCGCCACCAGCGCCCGCAGGCGGTCGTCCATGGTCATCTCGCCGCCGGTCACCCCGGTGACGGCCACCAGGTAGACGAACCCCTCGGCCTCCTCGCCGATCGCGGCCATCCGGTCGTCGTCGGTGGTCGGGGCCGCGAGGGCGATCAGCGCCACGCCGGCCTCCCGGGCCGCGCGCCGGACGTCGTCGGCCTCGTCCACGGGGAGGTCGGGCACGATGACGCCCGCCACGCCCTTCTCCGCAGCGGTGCCGAGGAATTCATCGGCACCCTGCGCGATGACGGTGTTGAAGTAGGTCATCACCACCACGGGCGGGCCGTCGCGCAGGTCGCCGGCGATGTCCAGCACGTCCATGGGGCGCGTGCCGCCGTCGAGCGCTGCCTGCCCGGCGGCCTGGATGGTGGGCCCATCGGCAAGGGGGTCCGAGAACGGTATGCCCAGCTCGATGATGTCGGCATGCGGCGCCAGCAACTGCGCGTGGCGGCGGCTTGCGTCGATGTCGGGGTAGCCGCCCATCACGTAGGGCACGAAGAGCGGGCGCCCGGCATCGCGGAAGGTGCGCTCCAGGCGCTCGGCGCCTGACTCAGGCACTGGCGTCAATCCCCAGGGCCGCGCCCGCCTGGTCGACATCCTTGTCGCCCCGACCCGACAGGCACACCAGCACCGGGCCGGCCCCACGCAGCTCGGCCGCCGCGTCGCGCACGTGCGCGAGGGCATGCGAGGTCTCGAGGGCCGGTATCAGGCCTTCCATGCGCGAGCACTCGAGGAACGCCGAGAGGGCAGCATCGTCGGTGGCGTTGACGTACCGCACGCGGCCGATGTCGCGGAGGTGCGAGTGCTCGGGGCCGACGCCCGGGTAGTCGAGGCCCGCGGACACCGAGTGCGCCTCGGCCACCTGACCGTCGGGGTCCTGCAGCAGGTACGAGTACGACCCATGCAGCACGCCGGGGCGCCCCTGGGCCAGCGAGGCGCCGTGCCTGCCGGCGGGGCCCTCGCCCCCGGCCTCAACGCCCACCAGGGCGACCGCCGGGTCGTCGAGGAAGCCGCGGAAGATGCCGATCGCGTTGGACCCGCCGCCGACGCAGGCCACCACGGTGCCCGGCAGCGCCCCGGTCTCCTCCAGCATCTGCGCGCGCGACTCGATGCCGATGATCGACTGGAACTCCGCGACGATCTCGGGGTACGGGGCGGGACCCACGGCCGAGCCGATGATGTAGTGCGTGGTGTCCACGTTGGTCACCCAGTCGCGGATGGCCTCGCTGGTGGCGTCCTTCAGGGTGCCGCTGCCGGAGTCGACCGGGAAGACCTCCGCGCCCAGCATGCGCATGCGGATCACGTTGAGGCGCTGCCGCTGCATGTCGGTGCGCCCCATGTACACGCGGCAGCCCAGGCCCACGAGGGCCGACGCCGTGGCGGTGGCCACGCCGTGCTGGCCGGCGCCGGTCTCGGCGATGATGCGCTGCTTGCCCATGCGGCGGGCCAGCAGCACCTGGCCCAGGGCGTTGTTGATCTTGTGGGCGCCGGTGTGGCAGAGGTCCTCGCGCTTGAACCAGAGGCCCTTGTCGATGCCCCAGGCCTGCTCCAGGCGACGCGCACGGTAGAGGGGCGTGGGTCGCCCGACGTAGTGACTGAGCAGCACCCCGAGTTCGCTGAGGAAGTCGGGGTCGTCCCGGTAGCGCTCGTATGCATCGGTGAGCTCGTCGAGCGCGCCGATGACGGTCTCGGGCACGTAGCGCCCGCCGTAGGGACCGAATCTCATGTTCACGCTCACGCCGCCACCTCCATCGCCGCCCGGCGCGCCTCGGCCGCGAAGGCCTTGACGCGTGCTGCATCCTTGCGCCCCACCACGCCGGCCTCCACCCCGCTGGACACATCGAGGACATCCGGCCGCACACGGCGCACGGCGTCGCCCACCACCTCGGGAGTGAGCCCGCCGGCCAGCGCGAACGCCCGTGCCGGCCTGCGGGCCTCCAGCAGGCCCCAGTCGGCACGCACGCCGGTGCCGCCGTGGGCGCCGGGCACCGCCGCGTCGAACAACACCAGATCGCAGTGCAGGGCGTCTGCGCGGGCGATCGACCCCGGGCCCTCCAGCGGTATGGCCACGGTCACCGGCACGCCGCAGGTGCGGGCGATGGCGTCGATGTCGTGCACGCCGTGCAGTTGCACGCGTGTCAGGCCGCACTGCCCCACCGCCTGCTCCACCTGCTCGGGCGCGGGCTGCACGAACACCCCCACGCGCTCCACGCCGTCGGGAACCTCCGACATGACGGCGCGGGCGGCGTCGATGCTCAGCGCCCGCGGGCCGTTCGGGGTCATGACGGCCCCCACCGCCCACGCGCCGGCCAGGACGCAGGTCTCGACGTCGGCGGGATGCGTGACCCCGCAGAACTTGATTCGCGGCTCGTGTGACACGACCGGCAGAGTAGCCCGGTATCCGCCGGTCGCGCGATACACTGCACCTGATGCCGTACGTGCCGTGCCTGAACGCGACGAGGGGACTCGACGATGGCGAGCCTTCCCAACATCCGTCGCTCGTCCAAGCGGACGCCCTCCGCGCTGGTCGCCCCTGAGCGCGACCGGCCCGACGTCCAGCGCCTCGAGGCATTCGGACTCACCTGGCTGAACATCGAGGAGCCCACCGAGGCCGAGACGGCCTGGCTGGCGGAGCACCACGACTTCCACCCCCTCGACTTCGAGGACGTCCTGTCGCGCAGGCGGCAGCGGTCGAAGATCGACGAGTACGACGACTACGTGTTCCTCGTGCTGCACTTCCCGCGTTTCGACAAGCGGACCGGTCGCCTGCAGGCGACCGAGCTCAATGTGTTCATCGGCCCCGGGCTGCTCATCACCATTCCCAAGGAGCCCCTCAAGCCCATCTCGGCGCTGTGGTCCAGGTGCGAGTCCCGCGAGGACGCCCGGTTCGACTTCATGTCGAAGGGCTCGGGCTTCCTGCTGTACGAGATCGTCGACCAGATGTTCGACTACTGCTTCCCGATCCTCGACAAGATCGGGTTCAAGCTGGACACGCTCGAGGACGCCATCTTCGAGGGCGAGAGCCGCGAGCTGGTGCGCGACATCTCGAACGTCAAGCAGGAGATCATCAACTACCGCAAGGTCATCAAGCCGCAGCGGCCGACCCTGCGCATGCTCGAGCGCGCGGTGCAGCGCTACGCGCCCGAGGACCTCGAGATCTACTTCGACGACATCGTCGACAAGAACGAGCGCATCTGGGACTCGCTCGAGAACTACAAGGAGGTGGCCGAGGCGCTCGAGGCCACCAACGAGTCGGTCATCACCCACCGCCTCAACGACATGCTGGCCGTGCTGACGATCCTCTCGGCGGTCATCCTGCCGCTCACGCTCATCACCGGCTTCTACGGCATGAACATCGACTCGCTGCCGTTCGCCCACTACGGAGCCGCATCCGTCATCGTGCTGGCCGTCGTGATGGCCGGCCTCGCGGGCGGGGTCATCTGGTACTTCCGCAAGCGCAAGTGGCTGTAGACCCGCCGGCGGGACGGCAGATCATGTGGGCGCCGTGGAGAATGGCCTACGTGTCCGCCGAGCACGATCACGAATTCGAGGGGCCGCGCTGCGTGTTCTGCGACCTTCCCACGCAGGGCGATGACGCCCGCGCGCTCATCCTCGCCCGGGGCGAGCACTGCTTCGTGATCATGAACGCCTTCCCCTACGCCAGCGGGCACCTGATGGTCGTCCCCTACGCGCACCTCGACAGGCTCACCGACCTGACGCCCGACGCCCTGGCTGAGATGATGGAGCTCGCCCGCGCCGCGCAGCAGGTGCTGTCAGACGCCATGAAGCCCCACGGCTTCAACCTCGGGATGAACCAGGGTTCGGCGGCGGGCGCCGGAATCGCGGACCACCTTCACCTGCATCTCGTCCCGCGGTGGTCCGGGGACACCAACTTCATGCCAGTGACCGGAGACGTGCGCGTGATGCCACAGAGCCTCGAAGAGTCCTACGCCCTGCTGAAGCCGGGGTTCGGCGAATGACGCTCGACCCGGCGGTCTTCAAGGCCTATGACATCCGCGGCCTCTACGGCGAGGAGATCGACGAGGAGGGCGCCGAGCGGGTGGGCCGGGCGTTCATCGCCGTCACCGGTGCCCGGCGCGTGGCCGTGGGCCACGACGTGCGGCTCTCATCGCCCGGTATCAGCGCGGCGTTCATCAGGGGCGCGCTCTCTGCCGGAGCCGACGTGACGGCACTGGGGCTCGCCGCCACCGAGATGGTCTACTTCGCGGGGGACGAGGGCGGCTACGACGCCGGGGCCGTGATCACGGCCAGCCACAACCCGCCGGCCTACACCGGGGCCAAGATGGTCACCGCCGGTGCGCTGCCGCTCTCGGGCGACACGGGCATCTCCGAGATCGGCCGGCTCGCCCTGGCGGGCGAGCCCCCGGCAGCGGGGAATCCGGGCTCCGAGTCGGTGGACGACGGACTGCTCGACCGCTTCGTGGACCGCTGCATGCAGTTCGTGGATCCGTCGGCGATCACCGGCCTCAAGGTGGTGCTCGACGCCGCCAACGGTATGGCCGGCGTGTACCTGCCCCCGGTGCTCGAGCGCATCGACATCGATGCGGTGCCGTGCTTCCTCGACCCGGACGGTCGCTTCCCGCATCACGAGCCCAACCCACTGCTCGAGGAGAACCGCGAGTTCATCGAGAACGCCGTCATCGAGAACGGCGCCGACGTCGGGATCGCCTGGGACGGCGACGCCGACCGCTGCTTCTTCATCGACGAGAAGGGCGGCTTCGTGGCGGGGGACTTCCTCACCGCCCTGCTGGCGCGACACATCCTCGGCCAGGTGGGGCCGTCCACCGTGGTCTACGACCTGCGGGCCTCGTGGGCCGTGCGCGATGCAATCGCCGACGCCGGCGGCACGCCCGACGAGTTCCGGGTGGGCCACGCCTTCATCAAGCGCCGCATGCGCGAGGTGGATGCGGTCTTCGCGGGCGAGGTCAGCGGGCACTACTACTTCCGCGACTTCTCGTTCGCCGACTCCGGCCTCATCCCCGCGCTGATGGTGCTGGAGATCCTGGCAAGGTCGGACCAGCCCCTGTCGCAGATGGTCGCGAGCCTGCGCGAGCGTTACCACATCTCGGGCGAGATCAACTCGACCGTGGCGGATCCCGGGGCGGCGATCGAGCGCCTTCGGGCACGCTACGCAGACGGCCACCAGGCCGAGGTGGACGGCCTGTCCGTCGCCTACGACGATTGGCACTTCAACGTGCGCCCCTCCAACACGGAACCCCTGCTGCGCCTCAACCTCGAGTCGCTGGCATCGGAATCGGACATGGAGCGCAAGCGCGACGAGGTGCTGGCGATCATCAGGGAGGGCTGACATGGCGGAGATCGAGATCGGCGGCGAGCGGTACCGCCTCACGGTGGACCAGGACCTGTGCATGGGCACGCGCGTGTGCATCGCGCGACTGCCGGGCGTGTTCACGGTGGATGACGACACCAACCTGTCGTCGGCCAGCGACGAGGTTCTCGACCCCTCCCTCGCCGAGGCCGTACGCGAGGCCGTCGATGACTGCCCGCAAGAGGCGATCCGGCTGGAGAAGATCGGCTGACCCAGCCCCCGGCGCAGTCGCCGGGCGTGGTCATCCGCGCCCGGGCCATCGAGGTTCGCTACCAGCGGGGTGGCGCGCTCGCCGTGGGCGGCGTGAACATCGACCTCTCGGCGGGATCGGGCCTGCTCATCACCGGCGACAGGGGATCGGGCAAGTCGAGCGTTCTGCGGGCCGTGCTGGGCCTCGCCGGGCCCGGTGGGGACATCACGGTGCTGGGGGCGCCCCCGGGAGACCCCGCGACCCTCAGGCGCATCGGATGGGGACCGCAGTCGTGGCCCTTTGCCTTCGGCCTGCGGGCACGTGAGGTGGTGAACATGGTGGCCGCGCTGGGCGGCCACGGGGCCTCAGAGGCCGACCGTGCCCTGGAGCAGGCCGGTGTGGAGCGGCCCGACAGCCGGGTGGAGGCCCTCGAGGTGGAGGACGCCCGGCGCACGTCGCTGGCATGCGCCCTGGTGGGCGAGCCCGACCTGCTGGTGCTGGACGACCCCTGGGAGTTCCCCGAGACGACTGCGGCCATACGTGCCGCCATGGCGCGCGGTGCCGCCGTGCTGGCGGCCACCGCCGACCCGGGCGGGCTGCCAGCCCTGCTCGGCGCAAGCATCCACCTCACCGAGGGGGTGCCCACGTGAACCCGGTCGCCGTGATCGGGCGCGTCGAGGCCCGTGGCATCGCCCGACGCCGCTGGTTGCTGGCGGTCATGGTCATCGGCGCGGCCATCATCATCGCGGGAGCGGTGGTGGCGGCTGGGCGCGGCGGCCTCGCCGCCGAGGACACCATGCGGTCGTGGACTGCCGCCGTGTACCTGGTGGCGGGTCTCGTGCTGGCGGCCACGCTCGGTGCCAGCACGGTCAACCGCGACGCCGACGGCGGCTGGGTGGGCATGCAGGTCGTCACCGGCACGCCGCGGGTCACCGTGGTGCTGGGTCGCATCGCCGGCCGGCTGCTGATCCTCATCGCGGTATTCGTCATCTGGATCGCCATCGCCGCGATCTGCTCTGCGGCCATCGGCCAGGGCGGCGACGGCGCGCTGTTCGTGCATGGCCTCGCGATGCTCGAGAACATGATCCTGGTGCTCACCGCCGCGGCGCTCTGCAGCGTGGCGCTCGGGCCCGTGGCATCGGGGCTCGTGGCGATCTTCTTCTACGTCTCGTGCCTGTCCCTGGTCAATCTCATGGCGGCCGTGAACGACGAGGTCATCGGCACGGCCTGGACCGGCCTGATCACGACCCTCTACCTGATCTTCCCGCGCGCCATCACCTCGCCGATGCTCAGCGAGATGCAGGCGCGCGACGCCGCAGGTGTCGCCGGGGCCCAGTTGGAGATCAACACGAACATCGTGATCGTGCCGGCCGCCTCATGGCTGACGGTGCTCTGGACCCTCGCCTGGTGCGTGCTGCTGGCGGTCTCCGCCGGCCTCACGTTCCGGCGGCGGGCGATCTCGTAGCCCGGAGCGCGACCGCTAGCGCAGGCCGGCGATCTGCTTCTGCGTGGCGCGCACCAGACGCAGGTTCCACCTGGTGGTTGAGGCAAAAGAGCACGCGTAGCCCGCGGAATCGCGGGAGTGGTAACACGTGGTCCCCTCCGTCGACTGGTTGCCGGCGGTGCCGTAGACACGGCCCAGGTTCACGTTCTGCTGCGACCGGCTGTTGACCACCGCCCATGGGATCGGCGCGTCCTCGTATCCGCTGCCAAGGCCGAGGATCTCGGGGAACCCGAACAGGCCGCTCACGCAGGTGGACCCGACCCTGGACTCGTCGACGCTCAGGCTTGTCAGACGAAGGGAGCGCGTGACGGTGCCATTGCCACGCGTGGAGATCATGGCGGTGCCGGGCAGGCTCTGCGCATCGAGGCGGCAGTCCGGGGACGGGCCGAGCCCGAAGCAGCTGTTCCTGTCGGGAGTGTGCGATATCGACGAGGCGAAGTTGATGGTGACGGGGATCGCCATGTCGGAGATCGACCGCCTGGCCGCGGACACCAGCACGGGACGCGTACTGGCGAAGTAGACGACGGTGGCGACGCCCCCGCGGTTGCACAGGCCGGGGGCGGCCTCCACATCGATGCTCCACCTGAGGATGGCGCTCTGCTCGCCGGCCAGGTACGCGTTGAACGTCTGCTGCCGGGAGGTGTAGTCCGGATACCGGGGCCGCGTGACCTTCTTCTTCTTCCACCGGATGATCTCGATCATCGGCGGGGGCTTCTTCGGAACCAGCGGGGCGATCTCGAGGTCGTCCACCGCAGGTGCGGTGGGCTTGGGTGGTACCAGCGGGACGATCTCGAGGTCATCTGCCCGTGGCGATGGCGATGCCGGCACGAGAGGCACGGCCTCGACCCCGTGGCTCCCGAAGGGGGCGGCAGACGACAGGGCGGCGGGCAGGGCGACAAGGGCCGCCGCCAGCCCGGCGATGGGAAGCGCAGTGCGGAGGGTCACTGTCATGTCAGGTCCTTTTTCCTGCTTGCGCATGCGGTTATCGCACGAGCGCGTGGGTGGAGACTAGGCCGAGATGGTCTCCCGGTCCACGCGGCCGTAGGTGGTGTTGCGCTCCGACGGTATGCGCCCGCCGGCCCGGATGAGTTCGCTGATGCGCTCCTGGGTGAGTCCGAGAGGGGTCTGAACGGTTGTGGCGTGGGCCACGCGCTCCTCCACCAGCGTGCCCGAGAGGTCGTCGAGTCCGTAGGCCAGGCCCTCCTGCGTGATGTCCTCGCCCAGCATGACCCAGTGGCCCTTGATGTGCGGCACGTTGTCGAGGACGAGCCGCGACACGGCGATGGTGCGCAGCTTCTCGTCGCGCGAGGGACCGGGCAGGTACGAGAAGTCGGTGTTGCCGGGCAGGAACGGAAGCGGGATGAATGCCTGGAAGCGGGCCGGGCTGCCCGCGGCGATGCCCTCGTCCTGCAGCTGGCGCAGGCGCACCATGTGGTCGACCTTCTCGGCCGCCGTCTCGAAGTGACCGAACAGCAGCGTGGCGTTGGTGGGCAGGCCCAGGGCGTGCGCGTCGCGGTGCACCTCGAGCCACTCCTCGGCCGGCAGCTTGCGGTCGGCGATGATCTTGCGCACGCGCGGGCTGAACACCTCTGCCCCACCACCCGGCATGGAGTCGTGACCCGCGGCGATGAGGCGCTCGAGGGCCTCGCGCGGGGTGACCCGGGCCATCCTGGCGACGAACTCCACCTCCACGGCCGTGAGGGCCGTGAGCGACACGTGCGGCAGCGCCGCCTTGAGCTCGCGGAAGAGATCCTCGTAGTACTCGAGGGTGTACTCCTTGGTCATGCCACCCACGATGTGCAGCTCGGTGATGCCCAGATCGGATATCTCCTGCGCACGGTCCACCAGCTGGTCCACCGAGTACGCGTAGGCCCGGGGGTCGTGATCGGTCCACACGGCGAACGCGCAGAAGCCGCACCCCACTACGCAGATGTTGGTGGGGTTCAGGTACGCGTTGACGTTGTAGGTGACCTCGTCGCCGTGCATGCGGCGCGCGACCGTCTCGGCGGCGGCGCCCAGGTCCTCGAGGGGAGCCTGTTCGTACAGCGCGAGGGCGTCGTCTGCGGTGATGCGCTCGCCGTCGGCGGCGCGGGTCAGGATGGCATCGATCATGGCTCGAAATCGTAGCGCCGCCCGGCGCTACCTTTACGGAGTGCCGACCATCGCGTTGAAGGAATGGGCGTCTGTCATCGCCGCCATGCTGGCGGGCGATCACGTGGTGATGCTGCGCAAGGGCGGCATCGGCGAGAAGCGCTTCGATGTGCCCCACCGGCAGTTCCTGCTGCTGCCCACCCATGTGCACCAGAGGCCCGAGCTACTGGCCCCCGCGGTGCTCCACGACTACCCGGACCTCCTGGCGATCACGGACGAGCCCGAGGTGGTGGGGATCACCGCCTGGTGCGAGGTGGCCGACGTTCACGAGGTGACCGAGCAGGCCGAACTGGATGCGCTCGCGCCCTTCCACGTGCTGGGGCCCGACTACGCCGCCCAGAGGCTGCGGTGGCGCCCGAAGCATCCCCTCATGGCCATCGTGGCACGGGTGCACCGGGTGGATCCGCCCGTCAGCCTCGCGATGACCCCCGACATGCGTGGGTGCCGCAGCTGGATCGAGGTGGACATCGCCCCGCCCCCGCCCGCGCCCGTCATGGACGATGCCCGGTTCGCCGGGTGCGCGAAGGCGGTCGCCGACGCGCTCGCGCTGGGATAGCCTGCCACCGTGCCCTACGCCGACGAATTCGACGCCGTCCTCGCCGAGCTGGCCCCCGACTGGGCCTCGTTCGAGTGCTACCTGACCGTCGACGACCCCCTGAGGCTCGCCGATGCCCGCGTGGCGCTGGCGCGCGCGAACGGGCGGCCCGTGCATGGCGACGCCGACCACGACTTCTCGTTCACCGTGGCCAATGCCCACGGTCGCGGCGCCCGCGCGGGGGTCGTGCGGTCGGCACTGCGCACGCTGGATGACCGTGGCGTGACCGGACGCATCTGGATGGGCGCCGCCTACGACTCGCTGCGGCCCGCCCCCGCGCACCGGTACGGCCCGTAGGCATGTACCGCGACGAGGAGGACCTGCAGCTGCTCGCCGAGGTCGCGGGCGT
>CAZIQQ010000030.1:0-7446 GCA_964541555.1 uncultured Bifidobacterium sp.
CCAAGGCGAAGCACGTCAACAAGCCCGAGCAGGGCCACCTGCAGAAGGCCGGTGCGCCGCTGATGCGCCACCTGCACGAGTTCTCGACCGAGGACCTGGGCGTGGAGGCCGACGGCGTCGCCGAGGGCCAGCTCATCACCGTTGACTCCTTCATCCCCGGCTCGTACGTGAAGGTGACCGGGGTCTCGAAGGGCAAGGGCTACGCCGGCACCATCAAGCGTCACAACTTCAAGCGCGGACCCAAGAGCCACGGCTCGCACAACGTCCGTGGTCCCGGCTCCATCGGTGCCGCGGCCTACCCCGCACGCGTGTTCAAGGGAATCCGCATGAGTGGCCACATGGGCGCTCGCCAGGTGACCCAGCGCGGCCTGCAGGTGGTGGACCGCGACCCGGAGCGCAACATCCTGCTGGTCAAGGGCGCCGTTCCCGGTGCCGTTGGCTCGATCGTCTTCGTGAGGCCCGACTGATGGCGGCTCATCTTCTTTCCAGCACCGGCACTGCCTCCGGCGCCGCCGATCTCGGCACCGAGCTCGCGGCGCAGGCCATCAAGCCGCACCTCATCCACGAGGTCGTGACGGCCGAGATGGCATGGCGCCGTGCCGGCACCCACAGCACCAAGACCCGCAGCGACGTGAGCGGTGGTGGTATCAAGCCGTGGCGCCAGAAGGGCACCGGTCGGGCCCGTGCGGGTTCGAACCGCTCGCCCATCTGGACCGGCGGCGGTGTGGTCTTCGGCCCGCACCCGCGCAGCTACGGCGGCAAGGTCAACCGCAAGGCGCACCGCCAGGCGTTCCGCTCGGCGCTCAAGGCGCACGTGGAGCGCGGCACCATCGCCGTGATGGAGCCCACCGGCTGGGACCTGCCGTCCACCAAGCGTGCCGCCGAGTACCTGGCCAAGGCCCCGGAGGAGTTCGCCGCGCGCCCGCTGCTCGTGGTGGTGAGCGAGTCGTCGTCGCCCGAGGCGCTGTCGTTCCGCAACATGCGGGGCGTGCGCGTGCTCGAGGCCCGCGACATCGAGACCGTCGACATCATGGCCGGCCGCTCCGTGCTGGTCGAGCGCGAGGTGTGGGACCGCTGGAATGGCGCAGCCGCACCCGCCGCCGACGCCGAGGGGGATGAGGCATGAGCACCAGCAGCGACCTCCGCGGTGATGTCCGCCGCGCAATCGTCAGCCCGGTTGTCTCCGAGAAGAGCTACATGCTGGTGCAGGCGCACAACCAGTACACCTTCCGCGTCCTCGACGAGGCGCACAAGGTCGAGATCCGCCAGGCCGTCGAGGAGCTCTTCGACGTCACGGTGACCGACGTGCGAATCGTCAAGGTGCAGCCCAAGCCGAAGCGGCGCGGCCGCAGCGCGGGCACCCGGGCCGGGTGGAAGAAGGCCATCGTCGAGCTCCAGCCCGGCGACTCCATCGACATCTTCGAGGGCGCCTGATGGGTATCCGCAAGCACAAGCCGACCTCACCGGGCCGCCGCTTCGTCGCCAGCTCGGACTTCGAGGAGGTCACGAAGAGCACTCCCGAGAAGTCGCTCCTCGAGCCCATCCACAAGACGGGTGGCCGCAACAACAACGGCCGCATCACCACGCGCCACAAGGGTGGCGGGCACAAGCGCCGCTACCGCGTGATCGACTTCAAGCGCACGAAGGACGGCGTGCCCGCCCGCGTCGCCGCGATCGAGTACGACCCCAACCGCACCGCCCGCATCGCCCTGCTGCACTACGCCGACGGCGAGAAGCGCTACATCCTGGCGCCGCTGCGCCTGGAGGTCGGCGACACGGTGATGAGCGGTCCCGGCGCGGACATCCGTCCGGGTAACGCGCTGGCCCTGAGGGACATCCCGACGGGAACGATCGTGCACAACATCGAGCTGCAGATCGGCCGTGGCGGTCAGATGTGCCGCTCGGCCGGCACCGGCGCCCAGCTGATGGCGAAGGAGGGCGACTACGCCACCCTGCGCCTGCCCAGCTCGGAGATGCGCATGGTGCACATCAACTGCCGCGCAACCGTCGGGCAGATCGGCAACACGTCGCACGCCAACGAGGTGGGTGGCAAGGCCGGTCGCAGCCGCTGGCGCGGCGTGCGCCCGACCGTCCGTGGTTCCGCCATGAACCCGGTGGACCACCCGCACGGCGGTGGTGAGGGCAAGAGCAATTCGGGTCGCCACCCGGTGACCCCCTGGGGCAAGCCGACGAACGGTCACCGCACGCGTGACCCGAAGAAGGCGAGCCAGAAGCTGATCGTCCGCGGACGCAAGCGCGGCAAGCACACGGAAGGCCGATGAGCCGTAGCCTCAAGAAGGGTCCCTTTGTCGACCCCAAGCTCCTGAAGCGGATCGAGGACATGAACGCCTCGAGTGAGAAGCGCATGCTTCGCACCTGGTCGCGTTCGTCAACGATCTTCCCCGAGATGGTGGGGCACACCATCGCCGTCCACGACGGCCGCAAGCACGTGCCCGTGTTCATCTCCGAGAGCATGGTCGGCCACAAGCTGGGCGAGTTCGCCCCGACGCGCACCTACAAGGGGCATGGCGACGACCGACAGACCTCGAGGCGCTGACGTGAGCACCGAGACCACAGCAGAGGCGACCGAGGCCGAGGTGGAGGCCACCGACGTGGAGTCCACCGAGGGCGACGCCCCGGAGGCCCCCGAGGCCGCCGCCGAGCCCGCCCGCTCGGACAAGGTGCGCAACCGCAAGCCCGCGCGTCCGGAGGCCACGGCCAAGTTCGTGCGCGTGTCGGCCCGCAAGGCCCGGCTCGTGGCCGACCTCATCCGCGGCAAGTCCGTTCCCGAGGCCCAGGCGATCCTGGCCTTCTCCACCCGCGACGCCGCCGTGCCGGTGCGCAAGGTCCTGGAGTCGGCCATGGCCAACGCCGACCACAACGCCGGCCTCGACGTGCGCGAGCTGTACCTGACCCGAGTCACCATTGACGAGGGCCCGACCATGCGGCGCTTCCGCCCGCGTGCCCAGGGTCGCGCCAGCCGCATCAACAAGCGCACCTGCCACATCACTATCGGCCTCGGGCTCCAGGGCTCCGAGGCGGAGGGACGTTCCTGATGGGACAGAAGGTCAACCCCACCGGATTCCGGATCGGCATCCTCCAGGGCTGGAAGAGCAACTGGTACACGGAGCGCGACTACGCCTCGTACCTCGATGAGGACCGCGCCGTGCGCGACCACATCACGCGCAAGCTCAGCCACGCCGGGCTGTCGGACATCCAGATCCGCAAGGACGCCACCAAGCTCACCGTCGACATCATGACGGCGCGCCCCGGCATCGTCATCGGCAAGAGCGGCTCCGAGGTGGACGCCCTGCGTCGCGAGCTGAATCAGCTCACCGGCAAGCAGATCCAGATCAACATCAACGAGATCAAGCGCCCGGAGCTCGACGCCACCCTGGTGGCCCAGTCGATCGCCGAGCAGCTCGAGAACCGCGTCTCGTTCCGCCGCGCGATGAAGCGCGCCCTCACCTCGGCCATGCGGTCGGGCGCGCAGGGCGCCAAGATCCAGTGCGGTGGCCGCCTGGGCGGTTCGGAGATGTCACGCTCGGAGCACTACTCCGATGGTCGCGTGCCGCTCCACACGCTGCGCGCCGACATCGACTACGGCTTCGCCGAGGCGAAGACCACCTTCGGCCGCATCGGCGTGAAGGTGTGGATCAACAAGGGTGAGGTCCTGCCCGAGGGCGTCGTCGACGCCCGCGGCCGCAGCACCGAGCTCGACGCCCCGCCGCCGCGGCGCCCGCGCCGCGATGGCCGAGGCGGCGGTCCCGGTGGCGGTGGCGGCGGAGGTCGTGGCCGCGGTGGCCAGGGCCGCGGCGGCCAGGGTGGCCAGGGTGGCCCGCAGGGCCAGGGAGCGAGGTGACGCCATGCTGATGCCGAAGCGCACCAAGTACCGCAAGTCGCACCGCGGTCGCAGGCAGGGCCTGTCGAAGGGCCATCAGGAAGTCCACTTCGGGCAGTACGGCCTGAAGTCGCTCGAGAACGCCTGGATCACCAACAGGCAGATCGAGAGCGCCCGTGTCGCCATGACCCGCTACATCAAGCGACAGGGCAAGGTGTGGATCAACCTGTTCCCGCACATGCCCGTCACCAAGAAGCCGGCCGAGACCCGCATGGGCTCGGGCAAGGGCTCGCCCGAGTCATGGGTGGCGGTCGTGAAGCCCGGCAAGGTCATGTTCGAGCTCTCCGGCGTGCCGGAGGAGACCGCGCGCGAGGCCATGCGCCTGGCCGCGATGAAGCTGCCCGTGAAGTGCAAGTTCGTGACGCGTGAGGACGCCTAGGTAATGCCGACGCAGAAGGCAAGTGAACTGCGCGGGCTGTCAGATGACCAGCTCGCCCTCAAGCTCGAGGAGTCGCGCCAGGCGCTCTTCAACCTGCGCTTCCAGCTGCCCACGGGCGCGCTCGAGCGCACCAGCGAGATCGGCGTGCGCAAGCGCGAGATCGCCCAGATCCTGACGATCGCCCGAGAGCGGGAGATCGCGGTCGAGGAGGCAGCCAATGGCTGAGACGCCCCAGGAGAGCGTTGCCCAGCGCAAGGTGCGCCAGGGCATCGTCACCAGCGACGCGCGCGATCGCACCATCACGGTGCGCATCGACACCTCGCGTCGCCACCCCATCTACGGCAAGACCGTCCGGTCGTCGTCGAAGCTCCACGCGCACGACGAGTCCAACGAGGCCGGCGTGGGTGACGTGGTGCGCGTGATCGAGTGCCGCCCGCTTTCGAAGCAGAAGCGGTGGCGCCTGGTCGAGATCGTCGAGAAGGCCCGTTAGGAGCGCGCGATGATCCAGAACGAATCACGACTCCGCGTGGCGGACAACACCGGTGCCCGCGAGATCCTCTGCATCCGCGTGCTCGGCGGCAGCCGTCGCCGGTACGCCCACGTGGGCGACACCATCGTTGCCACCGTGAAGCAGGCCACCCCGAACGGCGCCGTCAAGAAGGGCGACGTCGTCAAGGCCGTGGTCGTGCGCACCAAGAAGGCGCACCCGCGTGACGACGGGACGTTCATCGCCTTCGACGAGAACGCGGCCGTCATCATCGACAACGCCCAGAACCCGCGTGGCACCCGCATCTTCGGGCCCGTCGCCCGCGAGCTGCGCGAGAAGCAGTTCATGAAGATCGTCTCCCTCGCACCGGAGGTGCTGTGATGCCTGCCCGCGTGAAGAAGGGTGACCAGGTCATGTGCATCGCCGGCAAGGACAAGGGCCGCACCGGCACCGTCCTGGAGGTCCTGCCCCAGGAGGACCGCGTGCTGGTCGAGGGCATCAACATGATCAAGCGCCACACGAAGGCGCGGCCGCCGGACGACCCGGGCGGGATCATCGAGAAGCCCGCATCCATGCACCTCTCGAACGTCATGCCGATCGACCCGTCCGACAAGAAGCCGTGCCGGGTTCGCATCGAGGAGAAGGACGGCAAGCGCATCCGCGTGTCCGCCCGCACCGGGAAGGCCCTGGATTGAGCACCGACACCACCATTCCGCCCGCTCGCCTGAAGGCGCGCTACGAGGACGAGGTCCGGCCGAAGCTGCAGGAGCAGTTCGGCTACTCGTCGCCGATGCAGCACCCGCGCATCGAGAAGATCACCCTCAACATGGGCGTGGGCGAGGCCAAGCAGAACTCCAAGGTGCTCGACGAGGCCGTGGAGCAGCTGGCGATCATCGCCGGCCAGCGCCCGGCCATCACCCGTGCCCGCAAGTCGATCGCGCAGTTCAAGCTGCGCGAGGACATGCCGATCGGCGCGAAGGTGACCCTTCGCGGCGCCCGCATGTGGGAGTTCCTCGACCGGCTCAACACCATCGCCCTTCCGCGCATCCGCGACTTCCGGGGCATCAACCCGGACGGGTTCGACGGCAGGGGCAACTACAACCTCGGCCTGCGCGAGCAGACGATCTTCCCGGAGATCGACTACGACAAGGTCGACAAGGTCCGCGGTCTGAACGTGACCATCACCACGTCGGCCGAGACGGACGAAGAGGCCCGTGTGCTTCTCACGGCCCTCGGGATGCCGTTCCGCGCGGAGGGCTACAGCGCAGAGGAGCGCGCTGCCCGCCGTCGCAAGAAGATGCGCAAGTACCGCGGCCGCAAGCGATAGAGGAAGGTTCACGAACCCGTGGCGAAGACGTCCCTCAAGGTGAAGGCCTCACGGCCTCCGAAGTACCCCACCCAGGCATACACCCGGTGCCACCGGTGCGGTCGCTCGCGTGCCGTGTTCCGCAAGTTCGGCCTGTGCCGCATCTGCCTGCGCGACGAGGCCCACGCCGGCCACATCCCCGGCATGACGAAGTCGAGCTGGTAACCACATGCTGACCGATCCCATCGCAGACATGCTCACGCGCATCCGCAACGCCAACCTGGCGCTGCACGACACCGTCGAGATGCCCGGCAGCAGCCTGAAGGCCGACATCGCCCGGGTGCTCGAGGAGCAGGGCTACATCGCCGGCTTCGAGACGTCCGTCGACGGCTCGCGCTCGACGCTGCTCGTCAAGCTCAAGTACGACGAGGACCGCCGCCGCGTGATCACCGGCCTCGACCGCGTGTCGAAGCCCGGTCGTCGCGTGTACGCCGACAAGGACTCCCTGCCCAAGGTTCTGGGTGGCATGGGCGTCGCAATCATCTCGACCTCCCAGGGTCTCCTCACGGGCCACGAGGCCCGTCGCCGAGGTGTCGGCGGCGAGGTCCTGTGCACGGTCTGGTAGGGGAGGAGCGACCGTGAGCCGAATCGGACGCGCACCCATCCCGGTGCCCAGTGGGGTCACCGTGGACATCTCGGGCCAGAAGGTCTCCGTCAAGGGGCCCAAGGGCGAACTCCAGCACGTGGTCTCCGAGCCCATCCGCATCGCGCAGGAGGACGGCGTTCTCGTGGTGACGCGCCCGACCGACCGCGGCCCGCACCGCGCGCTGCATGGCCTTTCGCGCACCCTGGTGGCCAACATGGTCACGGGTGTCACCGACGGGTTCCAGCGCAAGCTCGAGCTCGTGGGCGTCGGTTACCGCGCGCAGCTCAAGGGCAAGAACCTCGAACTGGCCGTGGGCTTCTCGCACCCGGTCACCTTCGAGCCGCCGGAGGGCATCACGTTCGAGGTGCCGGAGACCACGCAGATCGTGGTGTCGGGCATCGACAAGCAGCAGGTGGGCCAGATCGCATCGGAGATCCGCCGCGTGCGGCCGCCCGAGCCCTACAAGGGCAAGGGCATCCGCTACGAGGGCGAGGCCGTGCGCCGCAAGGTCGGGAAGAGGGCCTAGGAGACATGGGCAAGATCAGCACACGCGACGCCCGCGCGCGTCGCCACCGCCGCGTTCGCGGCAAGGTCCACGGCACCGCAGAGCGCCCGCGCCTGTCGGTCTCGCGGTCGAACCTGCGCATCTACGCGCAGCTCATCGACGACGACAACGGCCACACCGTGGCCGCTGCCGGTTCGCACGAGGCACCCCTCAAGGGGCTCG
>CAZIQQ010000030.1:7456-21027 GCA_964541555.1 uncultured Bifidobacterium sp.
CTCATCGCCGAGCGCGGCAGGGCCGCCGGCGTCACCCGCGTGGTCTTCGACCGCGGCGGTTACCTTTACCACGGCCGGGTCAAGTCCCTGGCCGACGGCGCCCGCGAGGGCGGGCTCGAGTTCTAGGACCGGGAAAGAGAGACATGGCAGAGCGCAGGCGCGAGAAGGTCACGACGGAGGGTGTAGAGCTCTCCGAGCGCGTGGTCCAGGTGAACCGTGTCGCCAAGGTCGTCAAGGGCGGCCGCCGCTTCTCGTTCTCGGCCCTGGTGGTCGTGGGCAACGAGGTGGACGCGGTTGGCGTGGGTCACGGCAAGGCCAATGAGGTTCCGCTGGCCATCCAGAAGGCCGTGGACGACGCCAAGAAGAACATGTTCCGCGTGCCGCGCTACGGCTCGACCATCACCCACGAGGTGATCGGCCACCACGGCGCGGGCCGCGTGCTGCTGAAGCCGGCCGCCCCCGGTACCGGCGTCATCGCCGGCGGCGGGGTGCGCGCAGTGCTCGAGCTCGCGGGTGTGCGCGACATCCTCAGCAAGTCGCTCGGCACCACGAACCCGGTCAACCTCGTCACGGCCACGGTGAACGGCCTCAAGAGCCTCCGCACCCCGGAGGAGGTCGCCAAGCTGCGCGGCAAGACGGTGGCCGAGGTGCTGGGTACCTCGGGCGGCTCGACCAAGCCGGCCGACGAGGCCGTGGCCGAGGTCGTCGAGGTGACCGAGGAGGTCACCGCGTGAGCACGCTGAAGATCACCCAGGTGCGCTCCCAGATCGGGAGCAGCGAGCGCCACCGCGGAACCCTCCGCGCGCTGGGGCTCGGTCGAATCGGGAAGACGGCGGTCCACGAGGACTCGCCCGCCCTGCAGGGCGCGATCCGCAAGGTCGCGAACCTCGTGCAGGTGGAGGAGGTCCAGAGTGGCAGCTGACGAGCCCAACGTGAACGGCGGCGAGGTGAATCCCGAGGACGTGCGCCTCGAGAACCTGCGGCCGAACCCCGGTGCGAAGCACCGCCGCAAGCGCGTGGGCCGCGGCCCCGGCTCGGGCAAGGGCAAGACCTGCGGTCGCGGCATGAAGGGCGCCGGCGCGCGTTCGGGTCCCGGCCCGCGCCCCGGCTACCGCGGCGGCACGATTCCGCTGCACATGCAGAAGGGCAAGCTGCGCGGCCCCAACCACAAGAAGTCGATGCCGATCGGCCCGTTCCGCACGCACTCCGTGCCCGTGAACGTGGGCGCGCTGGCCAAGGCCTTCTCGGCCGGCGACGTGGTGGACGCCGAGGCGCTGGCGAAGATCGGCCTCGTGAAGAACAACGAGAACCGCGCCTACCCGGTGAAGCTGCTCGCCATGGGTGAGATCACCCACGCCCTCACCGTTCGGGTCGACCAGGCCTCTGCGGCTGCCGTGGCCAAGATCGAGGCGGCCGGTGGCCGCGTCGAGCTCGTCGGCACCGAGTAGGGACGCCACGGGCTAGGCGCCGCTGATGCTCCAGGCCATGCTCAACTCGCTCCGGTCCCCGGAGCTGCGGAAGAAGCTGTGGTTCACCGCTGCGATGCTGCTGGTGTTCCGCTTCGGCTCGTACGTGCCCGTGCCGGGCGTCGAGCCCGAGCGCCTCGCCGCGGCCCTCGAGAACCAGGGCACCACGAACATCCTGAACTTCCTCAACCTGTTCGCGGGAGGCGCGCTGACGCGCTTCGCCGTGTTCGCGCTGGGGATCATGCCGTACATCACGGCGAGCATCATCCTGCAGCTGCTGACCGTGGTCGTGCCGTCGCTCGAGCGCCTCCAGAAGGAAGGCGAGTCGGGCTACGCCAAGATCACGCAGTACACGCGCTACATGACCGTGGGCCTGGCCTTCCTGCAGTCGCTGGCGTACGTCCTGTACTTCCGCTCGCAGGACGCCCTGCCGGGCGTCGGCTGGTCGCGCACCTTCCTCATCGTCATCTCCCTCACCGCCGGCACCACGCTGGTGATGTGGATCGGCGAGCTCATCACGCAGAACGGCGTGGGCAACGGCATCTCGCTGCTCATCTTCTGCTCGATCGTCTCGGCCCTTCCAGCCGCGCTGCGCGGCTGGCTCGGGCTCCCGCCCGTCACCGCCGTGATCATCGGCATCATCGCCGTGGCCATCGTGCTGGGAATCGTCTTCGTGAACGAGGGCGTGCGCCGCATCCCGATCCAGTACGCCAAGCGGCAGGTCGGCCGGCGCATGACGTCGGGCGGCACCACCTACATGCCGATCCGCGTGAACATGGCGGGCGTGATCCCGGTCATCTTCGCGGCCTCCATCACGATCCTGCCGCCCACCATCGCCGAGCTCGCGGGCGGCACCGGCTGGGCCCAGGGCGTGGCCGACTTCCTGTCGCCGGGCTCCTGGTGGTTCATCCTCTTCGAGGGCCTGCTGATCGTGCTCTTCACGTACTTCTACACGGCGGTGCAGTTCAACCCGACCGAGCAGGCCGACAACCTCAAGAAGTACGGCGGCTTCATCCCCGGCGTGCGCCCCGGGCGCCCGACGGCGATCTACCTCGACCGCGTGGTCAGCCGCCTCACCCTGCCGGGCGCCATCTACCTGGCGCTGGTGGCCGAGTTCCCGAACATCATCTTTCGGTACCTGCCGGAGTCGAACGTGTTCTTCGGCCTCTTCGGCGGAACGTCCATCCTCATCGTCGTCGGCGTCGCCCTGGACACCATGCGCCAGATGGAGGCCCAGCTGATGATGCGCTCGTACGAAGGATTCCTGTCATAGCCCGTCTCGTCCTCTTCGGTCCCCCCGGTGCCGGCAAGGGCACCCAGGCAGAGCTCCTGAAGGAGCGCGGCCTGCTGCACCTGTCCACCGGCGACCTGCTGCGCGCCGCCGTGAAGGCCGGCACCCCGCTGGGCCTGGAGGCCAGGAAGTACATGGACGCCGGGGACCTCGTTCCCGACGAGGTCGTGATCGGCATGATCCGCGAGGGGCTCACGGGCCGCACCGACGACTTCATGCTCGACGGCTTCCCGCGCACCATCGCCCAGGCCGAGGCGCTCGACGCCATGCTGGGTGATGTCGGCGCCCCCATCGACGCGGTCATCTCGTTCGAGGTCCCGCGCGACGAACTGGTGCGTCGCCTCGGGGGTCGCTGGATCTGCCGGGGATGCGGCCGGTCGTTCCACGAGACGAGCAACCCCTACGGCGGCGAGCCCTGCTCGTCCACCGGCGCGGAGTGCGACCTGTACCAGCGCGACGACGACCGCCCCGAGGCCGTCGCCAACCGCCTCGACGTGTACGACGCGCAGACCTCCCCGCTCATCGAGTACTACGAGTCGCGCGGGTTGCTCCGCAGGGTCGACGGCGCCCTCTCGCTCGACGACGTGCAGGCGCAGGTTGTCGAAGCGATCTCGTAGCACCTCGGGGCCCATCCCCAAGACCCCGGCCGAGATCGACGCCATGGCCGCGAGCGGCGCGGTGCTGGCCGAGTGCCTCGACATGCTCGAGGCCGCCATCGCACCGGGCGTGACCACACTCGACCTCGACGAGATGGCCGAGGAGTTCATCCGCGCGCATGAGGGCATCCCCTCGTTCAAGGGCTACCACGGGTTCCCCGGCACCATCTGCCCGTCGGTGAACGAGGAGGTCGTCCACGCGATCCCCGGTCCGTACGCGCTGGCCGAGGGCGACATCATCAGCATCGACTGCGGCGTCACGCTCGACGGCTGGGTGAGCGACTCCGCGCGCACGATTCCCGTGGGCGAGGTGAGCCCGGTTGCCACCAGCCTCATGGACGCCACGCGGCGCTCGCTCGCGGCGGGCATCACGCAGGCGCGCGTGGGCAACCGCACCGGGGACATCGGGGCCGCGGTGCAGGACGTCGTGGAGCGCGCCGGCTTCAACGTGGTGCGCACGCTCGTGGGCCACGGGGTGGGTCGCAGCATGCACGAGGAGCCCCAGGTGCCGAACTTCGGCAAGGCCGGGACCGGCGTGCTGCTGGAGGAGGGCGTCGTCATCGCCATCGAGCCCATGGTGACCCAGGGTGACCCCGAGGTGCTGCTGGGCGGCGATGGCTGGGTGGTTTCCACCCGTGATTCGGGCCTTGCGGCGCACTTCGAGCACACCGTGGCCATCACCGCAACGGGGCCGCGCATCCTCACGCGGCGCGGCGGATGACGGATCGGTACCGCTGATGCCCCGAGCCTGCTATCTTGCGCGGCCGCGCGTGGAGCGAAACGCGATGGTCGCCGTGTGCCCGTCGGGCCCGGTGATCTCCCATCGCCACCATGCGCGCAGTGGGGGCGCCGCGGCCCGTCTGGCCTCGCGCCATGTCGTGTCGTCCCCGGGTCACCCAGCGAGGAGCAATCCGTGAAGGTCCGTCCGTCCGTGAAGCCGATGTGCGAGAAGTGCCGGGTAATCAAGCGGCACGGCAAGGTCCTCGTGATCTGCGTCAACCCTCGTCACAAGCAGACCCAGGGGTAGTCAGTGGCACGAATCGCCGGAGTCAACATCCCCCGCGAGAAGCGGGTGGAGATCGGCCTCACCTACGTCTACGGGATCGGCCGCACCACGGCCAACGAGATCCTGGGCAAGGTCGGGATCAGCAAGGACACCTATGTCCGCGACCTGACCGAGGAGGAGGTGGGCCAGCTCCGCGAGGTGATCGAGCGCGACTACATCGTGGAGGGTGACCTCCGGCGCGAGCGCGCCAACAACATCAAGCGCCTCATGGACATCGGCTGCTACCGCGGCCTGCGTCACCGGCGCGGTCTCCCGGCCCATGGCCAGAGGACCAAGACCAACGCCCGCACCCGCAAGGGTCCGAAGCGCACCGTCGGCAAGCAGCGCAAGAAGTAGCCGGAGCAGAAGGAGCCCATGGCACGCCAGAAGGCAACACGAGGCCGTACCCGCCGCAAGGCCCGCAAGAACATTGCGGCAGGCCACGCGCACATCAAGACCTCGTTCAACAACACGATCGTCACGCTCACCGACCGGTCGGGCAACGTGATCGCCTGGGAGACCGCCGGCTCGGCCGGCTTCAAGGGATCCCGCAAGAGCACGCCCTACGCCGCGCAGATCACTGCTGACGCCGCCGCCCGCAAGGGGATGGAGCACGGCCTGCAGAAGGTCGACGTGTTCGTGAAGGGCCCCGGCTCGGGCCGCGAGACGGCAATCCGCTCGCTGCAGGCCGCAGGCCTCGAGGTGACCTCGGTCACCGATGTGAGTCCCGTTCCCCACAATGGCTGCCGCCCGCGCAAGCGGCGCCGCGTCTAGGAGGCCGACGTGGCTCGCGATCGTGATCCGCAGTGCAAGCAGTGCCGCCGTGAGGGCGAGAAGCTCTTCCTCAAGGGCTCGCGCTGCCTCACCGAGAAGTGCGCCATCGAGCGCCGCAACTACCCGCCCGGCCACAACGGCCGCGGGCGCATCCGCCAGTCGGAGTACCTGATCCAGCTGCGCGAGAAGCAGCGCGCCCGCCGGTACTACGGCGTGCTCGAGAAGCAGTTCCGTCGCTACTACGAGAAGGCCAGCCGCCAGCCGGGGATCACCGGCGAGAACCTGCTGCGCCTGCTCGAGCTGCGCCTGGACAACGTGGTGACCCGCCTCGGCTTCGCGGCTTCGCGCCGTCAGGGCCGCCAGCTGGTGCGCCACGGGCACATCCTCGTCAACGGCCGCCGGGTGGACATCCCGTCGTACCAGTGCCGTCCCGACGACATCATCACCATCAAGCCGGAGTCGGGCGCCACGGAGACCGTGCGCGGTGCCACCGAGATCGGGGCGTCCGTTGCCCCGTGGCTCCAGGCCGACCACGAGTCGCTGTCCGGCAAGGTGCTCAAGGCCCCGGACCGCACCGAGATCGACACCCCGGTGCGCGAGCAGCTCATCGTGGAGCTCTACTCGAAGTAAGCAGTGCACCGGGCCCGGCACGGGCGATGGCGGGGCGCCCCTGACGCGGGGGCCCCGGCCGAGGCCGCCGGACCCGGTTCCGCGTTCATCACATAACCGGCCACAGGGCCGGGAGGAGCAACCCAAGTGCTCGACATCCAGACCCCGCGCATGTCCTACGAGCCCGAGTCCGACACCCTCGGGCAGATCGAGGTCGAGCCGCTCGACCGCGGCTTCGGACACACCTTCGGCAACTCGCTCCGGCGCGTGCTGCTCTCGTCGCTCGAGGGCGCCGCCGTGACGTCGGTCAAGATCGACGGCGTGCAGCACGAGTTCACCACGGTGAAGGGCGTGCGCGAGGACGTCACGGACATCATCCTGAACCTCCGCGGCCTGGTGTGCCGCCTCGTCGGCGAGGCCGACGAGATCGAGGTCGAGCTCAGCCGCCAGGGCCCGGGCGTCGTGACCGCCGGCGACATCGCCTGCCCGTCCGACCTGGAGATCCTCAACCCCGAGCTGGAGATCGCCAACATCGAGGCCGGCGCCTCGCTGGACATGGTGCTCACCATCGCCCGCGGTCGCGGCTACGTGCCGGCCGACCAGAACAAGGGCCCGGGATCGACCATCGGCGTGATCCCGGTCGACTCCAACTTCTCGCCCGTGCGCCGCGTGCGCTACGAGGTCGGCGCCGCCCGCGTGGGGCAGCGCACCGACTACGACAAGCTCACCCTCGAGGTCGAGACCGACGGCTCGGTCGACCCCCGCACCGCGGTGGCCCAGGCATCGGCGATCCTCATCGAGCGCCTGGCGATCTTCGCCGACCCGAAGGACATCCGCCTGCTGGCCGAGGAGGAGCCCGAGGCCCCGCCGCCCGGCGGCGAGATGGCCAACATCCTCATCGAGGAGCTCGAGCTGGGCGTGCGCTCGTACAACTGCCTCAAGCGCGTCGGCGTCGAGACCATCGGCGACCTGATCTCGAAGACCGAGGACGACCTCTCCGCCATCCCGAACTTCGGGAAGAAGAGCATCGAAGAGGTCAAGGAGAACCTGGCCCGTCACGGCCTGGGCCTCCGCGACGACTGAATCCAGACCAAGCACCGGTAACCGGAGACACCATGCGACACCGCAAGAGCGGACCCAAGCTCAACCGTGACAGCGCACATCGCAGTGCGATGGCGGCCAACATGGCCGTGGCGCTGCTGGAGCACGGGCGCATCCAGACCACCGAGACCAAGGCCAAGCTCGCCCGCCAGACGGCCGAGCGCGCCATCACCCTGGGCAAGCAGGGCACGCTGCACGCCCGTCGCCAGGCCATCTCGCTGCTGCGCAACAAGCCGATCACCTACCGGCTGTTCGACGACATCGCGCCCGTCTTCAAGGATGTGCCGGGCGGTTACACCCGTGTGACCAAGCTGGGCCCGCGTCAGGGCGACGCAGCACCGATGGTGCTGCTGGAGCTCTCGCGCCCCGTCCCCACCGCTTCGGCCTAGGAGTCCTCCCCATGACCCGGATTCGCACCCTCGTCGCCGCAGGTGCCGTGATCGCCCTCGGCGGCGTCGCCGTCGGCGCGTCGTCGGCCACCGCCACGATGGCCGCAAACCAGACGCAGATCAACGGCATCGTCGCCGCGGTCAACTACTGGACCACGCAGACGCAGGGCTACACCTACAGCGACTACACGGTCCAGAACATCGCGATCAGCTCGGTCAACACCGCCTTCGCGCGGGCGCAGATCCAGCCCACCGCGAGGTACCAGGGGATCATCCCGCAGCAGTGGACCGTGCTCACGGGCGCGGGCAGCAACTGGACCGTCATCGACGGCGGGGCCAACTTCTGCGACAACGTCAACTCGATCCCGCCGGCGGTGGAGAACGACCTCTTCCCGGGCGGGGCCCAGTGCGCGCCCACCTCGACCAAGGCCACCATCGCCTCGTCGAGCAACGGCCTCTACCGCCTGGTCGTGCAGGCCCAGCGCCGCAGCAAGACCAGCAACCAGGCCAGCGTGTACGTGTCGCTGCAGCAGACCAACGGCGTGAAGGTGACCGAGCGCCTGGTCGGCGGCAGCAACAGCTGGAGCTGGGCCACGGTGACGAAGCCGGGCAGCGCGTACGCCACGCTGAACATGACGAACCAGTGGGGTTCGGTGCAGGTGCTGAAGTCGGCCACCGCGCTCTACTCGGTGTACGGCTTCCGTGCCAGCTCGTTCGGGCTGAGCCCCAAGGGCTCGAGCTAGCCCCGGGCAATGACCGTGCTGCGCCTCGACGTCGAGTACGACGGCGCGGCGTTCGCCGGCTGGGCCGAGCAGCCCGGCCAGAGAACGATCGAGGGCGTCCTCCGGGACGCCCTCGAGGTCGTTCTGGGGCGAAGGCCCGAGGTGCGGGTGGCCGGCCGCACGGATTCCGGGGTGCATGCCACCGCCCAGGTGGTGAGCCTCGAGGTGCCGGCGGGAACCGTCGCGGCGGATCCCCGGCGCCTGCAGCGATCGCTCAACGGCCTCCTGCCCGATGATGTGGCCGTGCGGGGTGCAGGCGAGGCGCCGATGGGGTTCGACGCCCGCGCCGACGCCCTCAGCCGGGCGTACGACTACCGCGTGCTCGTGGGGCCGCCGTCGCCGATGCGCCGGGAACGCACGCTGCGCCATGTGGGCGCGCCGCTCGATCGCACGGCGCTCGATGCCTGCGCCGCGGCCACGGTGGGCCAGCACGATTTCACGGCGTTCACGCCGACGGAGACCCAGCATGTGTTCTTCGACCGCACCGTGCTCGAGTGCGCGTGGCGCGAGGGCGGGGACGATGGCGACGAGTTGATCCTGCGCATCGAGGCCAATGCCTTCCTGCGCCACATGGTGCGTGTGCTGGTGGGCACCATGCTGGAGGTCGGCCGCGGCGTGCGCGACGTCGAGGATTACGTCGCCCTGCTCGATGGCGCCGCCCGCTCGCAGGCCGGGCCGACGGCGCCCCCGCACGCCCTGACGCTCGTGGCGGTGCGGTACCCGCAGTAGGGCCGGACCCCTGCGGCAGCACCCGCGGCCGCGGCTACCATGGCAGGCGCGGTGAGGATCCTCGTGACCAATGACGACGGCGTGCATGCGCCCGGCATCCTCGCCCTGAGGCAGGCGGTTGATCACCTCGGTGAGGTCTTCGTCATCGCCCCCGACGCCAACCGCAGCGCCATCGCGCGCGGCATCACGATTCACGACCCCCTCGTGGTCGATGAGGTCGTGATGGCAGACGGCTTCACGGCCTTCGCCATCAGCGGCACGCCCGTGGACTGCGTGCGGCTCGGGGCGCTGGGCCTCATCGGCGACCCACCCGACGTGGTGGTGAGCGGGGCCAACCTCGGGCTCAACCTGGGTGACGACGTGACGTACTCGGGCACCGTCGCCGCGGCCCTCGAGGGCGTGATGCTGGGCATCCCCGCAATCGCGGTGAGCCAGGACGCCCTGGGCGGCGGAAGCGGTCCGGGGCTCGACTACGACTTCTCGGCGGCCACCGCGTTCGCGGCCAAGCTGGTGCCGCTCGCGTGCGAGGCGAGGTTTCCCCGGCACGTGATCTTCAACGTCAACGGGCCCGGCGTGCCGCCGGGCGAGTTGGCCGGCGCGAAGGTGACCCGCCTGGGCCGTCGCGTGTACGACGACTCGCTGGTGCTGGAGGGCACGGAGGGGTCCGCCCGCCACTTCCGCATCTACGGCGAGCCGATGAGCCACGACATGCAGCCGGGCACCGACCTGTCGGCCATCGACGACAACATCCTCTCGGTCACGCCCCTGCACTTCGACCTGACCGACCTCGAGGGCATGGACCACATGGCCCGCTGGCGGCTGGACGAGCTGCTGCAGTCGGTGGCCGGGGTGTCCTGAGCCGGTGCCGCGCTTCGGCACGGTGCTCTTCGACCTCGACGGCACGATCGTCGACACCGTGGAGCTCATCAGGCAGTCGCATCGCCACGCCGTGACCTCGGTGCTGGGAATCGACCTTCCCGACGCCGAGCTGCTGGCCAACGTGGGCCGGCCCCTGATGGAGCAGATGCAGGCCTTCGATGCCGACCGGGCGCAGGAGCTGCTCGAGGCACAGCGGTCATGGAACCACGCGCACACCGCCGAGCTCATCCGCCCATACCCGGGCGTGGCCGCGATGCTGGGCGCGCTGCGGGACGCCGGGTGCCGCACCGGGGTGGTCACGTCGAAGTCGGGACCCACCGTGCAGCTGGCGTTCGATGTGCTTCCCGAGGTGGCCGCGGGAATCGAGGTGCTGGTGGCCGTGGAGGACACCCCGGTGCACAAGCCCGGCCCCGACCCCGTGCTGCTGGCGCTGGACCGCCTGGGCGCCAGCGCCGCCGACGCCTGCTACGTGGGCGACGCGCCCTTCGACGTCGCCGCGGGGCGTGCTGCCGGTACCACGACGGTGGGCGTGACCTGGGGCTTCTTCCCGCGCGAGGCCATCGCCGACGCCGATGTGGTGCTGGACGACGTGCCCGCGCTCGAGGCCTACCTGATGGGCCCTGCCGGGTGAGCGCGCCCGACGCCGCCGCGCGCGCGGCCGCCCTGCGCGAGCTCATCCGCGAGGCGTCGCATCGTTACTACGTGCTGGACGACCCAGCGGTGGACGATGCCGTGTACGACGCCTGGGTGCGCGAACTCGAGGCCATCGAGGCCGCGCACCCCGACCTGGTCACTGGTGACTCGCCCACGCAGCGGGTGGGCGCGCAACCATCCGAGCGCTTCGAGTCGCACGCGCACCTGCAGCCGATGCTCAGCCTGGCCAACGCGCGTGGTGACGACGAGCTGCGCGAGTGGAACCGCCGCATCGAGTCGGTGCTCGAGCAGGATGCCGCCGCGGCGGGAGTGCGGTACGTGGTGGAGCCCAAGATCGACGGCCTGGCGGTTTCGCTCACCTACGAGGACGGGGTGCTGGTGACCGGCGCCACGCGCGGCGACGGCGAGGTGGGCGAGGACGTCACCAGCAACATCCGCACGATCAAGGCGGTGCCCCTGGTGATGCGGCCCGGCGCGGCGCCGCCGCCCTCCCGCGTGGAGGTGCGCGGCGAGGTGTACCTGCCACTCGAGGCGTTCGCGCAGTTCAACGAGGCACGCGCGGCGGAGGGGCAGCCCACCTTCGCGAACCCGCGCAACGCGGCCGCGGGCAGCCTGCGCCAGCTCGACCCGCGCCTCACGGCCGAGCGGCCGCTGTCGGCGTGGTTCTACGCGGTGGGCGCCGCCGACGGGCTGGACATCGCCACCCAGCACGAGGTGCTGCAGTGGCTCAGGGCCGCGGGGTTCCCCGTGAACCCGCTGATCGAGGTGTACGACGACATCGAGGCGGTGGCCGCAGCCTGCGAGGGCTGGGAGAAGCGCCGCGGCGACATCGACTACGACATCGACGGCGCGGTGGTGAAGGTGGACTCGCTCGACCTTCAGCGCCGCCTCGGGGCCGTGGCGCGTGCCCCGCGGTGGGCCATCGCCTACAAGTTCGCGCCCACCACGGCCACCACGCTGCTCCGCAACATCCGCGTGAACGTGGGCCGCACGGGCGCCATCGTGCCGTGGGCCGAGCTCGACCCCGTGCATGTGGGGGGCGTCACCGTCGAGCGGGCCACCCTGCACAACCAGGACGACCTCGCGCGGAAGGACCTGCGCGTGGGTGACACGGTCATCGTCCAGCGTGCCGGCGACGTGATTCCGCAGGTGGTGTCGGCGCTCACGCAGCGGCGCACGGGTGAGGAGCGCCCCTTCGAGATGCCCACGGAGTGCCCGGCCTGCGGCACGGCACTGGTGCGGCCCGAGGGCGAGGTGATCTGGCGCTGCCCCAACCGCTCATGCCCGGCGCAGTTGGTGGAGAGCGTCATCCACTTCGCCTCACGCGGCTGCATGGACATCGAGGGCCTCGGCGAGAAGACCGTGCAGAAGCTCTTCGACGTCGGCCTCATCGCCAACGTGGCGGACCTCTACGACCTCACGGCCGAGCAGCTCATCCCCCTCGAGGGGTTCAAGGACCAGAGCGCCGCCAACCTGATCGCCGGAATCGACGCGAGCCGGCAGCGGCCGTGGCCACGCGTCATCAACTCCCTGGGCATCCGCCACGTGGGCGAGGTGACGGCCGATGCCATCGCGCTGGTGGCTCCGCGCCTCGACGCCCTGCTCGCGTCGTCTGCCGACGACCTCGCGCGGGCCGAGGGCGTGGGGCCGGTGGTGGCCGAGGCGGTCACCGGGTTCCTGTCGTCCGACGACAACCGTGCGATGCTCGATCGCCTGCGCGCGGCCGGGCTCACCGTGGAGATGGACCTGCCCGACGGCCCCGTCGAGGGCCCCCTCACCGGCTGCACCGTGGTGGTCACGGGATCGCTCGACGGCTTCACCCGCGACGAGGCCAAGCGGGCGGTCATCGCGGCCGGGGGAAAGAGCACCGACTCGGTGTCGAGGAAGACCACCTTCGTGGTGGTGGGCGCGGACCCCGGGTCGAAGGTGCAGAAGGCCGAGAAGGCCGGGGTGCCGATCGTGGACGAGACGGCGTTCGCCGAGATACTCGCGGGCACCCGTCCGGTGCCCGCCGCCGAGCAGCCCTAGGGGGTGTCCGCGGCCGCGTCGGCCCGCCCGGTGGCCAGCAGCGTGACGGCCTTGTCCATGGTGCGCTGCGCCCCGGTGATGTCCGCCGTGTGCATGAGGAACGCGAATGCGTAGGGCGTGCCCGAGCGGCTGACCACGGTGCCGGCGAGAGACGCCACCCCGTTGATGTAGCCGGTCTTGGCATGAACGCGGTTCCGCACGGCGGGCCCCTTGAGCCGCCGCACCAGCGTGCCCTCGCCGCCCTGCGGCAGTGAGCTCACGAGCACGTCGCCCCAGTCGGGGTTCGCCTGGGCCTCCTTGAGCACGCCCACCAGCGTGGTGGCCGACACCCTGTTGCTGTGCGAGAGACCCGACCCGTCGATGAAGTCGTCAGACGCCGTGAGAACGCCCTCCCTGCGAAGCAGTTCCTCGGCCCGGCGGGTGCCGGCGGCCGTCGAGCCGTCGCCGGCTCCATAGGCCCCGACGTCCTTGGTGAGGGTCTCGGCGGTGAAGTTGTCGCTGTGGGCGTTCATGAAGTCGAGGATGCGCGCCAGCGGCTTCGATCGCACCTGCCCGATCACCTCGCCCCCGGGAGCGTCACGCCCCGCCCGCACCGGGCCCGATACCTTCACACCCGCCTGGCGAAGCGCGGCGACCAGGCGCTGGCCCGCCGCGATGGCCGGACTCGACACGTTCGACCCATTCGCCGCACGGTTCTGGTTGGTGGCGATGCCGGACAGCGGGGGGCACTCCCAGCGGTAGCTGCTCTTCCACAGCGGGCCCATGCGCTGGCGGTCGAACAGTGTCTCGTCGACCACCACGCCACCCGTGATGCGGGTGGTGCCGGTCTCGCGCACGTTGCGCGCGAGGTCCTCCAGCGGCGTGCCAAGGCCGTCGAGCCCGGATCGCGAGTACGCCCGGGTGGCCAGCATGGGGTCGCCCGCGCCGATCAGGTACACGGGGCCGCTCACGCTGCCGCCGGGCCCCACGGAGTCGGGAGCGGCCTCGAGGCGGGTGGTGAAGCGGAAGTCCGGCCCCACGGTCATCAGCGCCGCAGCGCTCGTGATGATCTTCATGGTCGACGCCGGGGCGAGCGCGTTCCGTGGGCGCCAGCTGGCGATGGTGATCGGACCAGCCGGGTCGAGTCGCTCCACCAGCACGCTCAGGGTCGGGTTCTTCCTGCCGAAGG
>CAZIQQ010000031.1:0-19730 GCA_964541555.1 uncultured Bifidobacterium sp.
TCAACAACGAGTCCGAGGACATCCTGCGCATCCTCGACACCGGCTTCGGCGACCTTGCCCGGGGTAACCCGGTCCTGCGGCCGCCCGATCTGGCCGAGCAGATCGACGACGTGAACTCATTCGTCTACGACGGGATCAACAACGCCGTCTACCGGGCGGGCTTCGCGGCGTCGCAGGGCGCCTACGACGAAGCCGTCGCCGATCTTGCCGCCGGCCTGGCGCGAGCCGAGGAGATCCTCCTTTCCCACAGGTGGCTTGCGGGCAACGTGTTCACGGAGGCCGACATCCGTCTGTTCACCACGCTGGTGCGTTTTGACCCCGTGTACCACACGCACTTCAAGTGCAATGCCAGGCTCATCGCCGACTCCCCTCCACTTCTGGGCTTCGTGCGGGACGTCGCGCAGGTGCCGGGGGTCATGCCGACCATCGACATGGACCACATCAAGCGCCACTACTACCTGACGCATGCCGCCCTGAACCCCCAGGGCATCGTTCCGGTCTCGGACGGGCCGGACCTCCATGTGCCCCATGGCCGGGGTGATCTGGGCCCGGACGCCCTGGCGCCCTAGCGCAGGGGCCCCACCGAGAGCGCCGAGAGGATGCGCTCGGCCCGCGCGGACTGGTCGTCCCACCATTCGGCCCGCTCGGGAGGCGAGTCGCCCGTGTGGAGTGCGGACTCCTCGATGACCCGACGGGCGGCCTCGCGCAACGCGCCCTCGATCTCGGGGCCCGGCCACCTGATGCCGGGCTCACCCGGCGCACCGAGCGCGTCCGCTGCGTCGCCCAGGCACGCGACGCTGAGGGCGTCCTCGATGGCCGAGGTGCGCGAGAGCTTGCCGGCCGCGCACCACAGGGCGAGCGCCACCGTGGCACGGGCGTCATCGAGCAGGGTCGGGTCGAGATCGAGCATGGGTTCGTCGTGCACGAAGCGGAATGTATGTGCCCCGCACCCCGTTTCGGCCGGAGAGCGGTAGGGTGCCGCTGATGACCGGCCCGACATCCGCCTCCCTCGCCGTCGAGGCCTCGGGCATCACGAAGGCCTTCGGGAAGACCCTCGCGCTTCGGGGAATCGACCTCTCTGTCGCGCGCGGCACCGTGTATGGCGTTCTCGGGCCGAATGGCGCCGGCAAGAGCACCATGGTGCGCATCCTCGCGACCCTGCTTCGCCCCGACGCCGGCACCGCGTTCGTGGATGGCATCGACGTGGTCCGGGATCCGGCGAAGGTGCGCACCCGCATCGGGCTGGCGGGCCAGTACGCGGCAGTGGACGAGTACCTCACCGGTCGTGAGAACCTGGTGATGTTCGGCCGGCTCTCCGGCCTCACCAAGCGCGCCGCAAAGGCCCGTGCGGCGGAGTTGCTCGAGCAGTTCGATCTCGTGGACGCGGCCGACAGGCCCTCCAAGGGATACTCGGGCGGCATGCGCCGGCGCCTCGACCTGGCGGCCAGCCTCACCTCCCGCCCGCCCATCCTCTTCCTCGACGAGCCCACCACGGGGCTCGATCCGCGCAGCCGCCTGACCATGTGGGGTGTGATCCAGGACCTGGCGGGCGATGGAACCACGGTGCTCCTGACCACGCAGTACCTCGAGGAGGCCGATCGCCTGGCCTCCCGCGTGGCCGTGATCGATCAGGGCGTGGTGATCGCCGAGGGGACTCCCGCCGAGCTCAAGGCACGTGTTGGCGGCGAGGGCCTGGAGATCGCGGTCGTCAACCCCGCCGACCTGTCCAGGGCGCGCGACATCGTGGCGGCCGTGGCGTCGGACGAGGTCTTCGTCGACACCGATCGCCGGCGCGTGCGGGCCGCGGTGTCCGAGGGGGCGCAGGCGCTTTCCCGCGTGGCCGGTGAGCTCTCCGCGCAGGGCATCGAGACCGAGGACCTCGGCCTGCACCGGCCCACGCTCGACGAGGTCTTCCTGGCGCTCACGGGCCGCCCGGTCGACGACGACGAGACGCCCCCGGGTGACGCCGCATGACCCCGGTGCGCGCCCTGAGGGACAGCGGGATCATCGTGTGGCGGCAGCTCATCCAGCTGCCGCGCATCCCCGAGGTGCTGATCTTCGCGCTCATCCAGCCGGTGATGTTCGTGCTGCTGTTCCGGTACGTGTTCGGCGGGGCCATCGCCACGCCCGGCGAGAGCTACGTCAACTACCTGATGCCGGGCATCTTCGCGCAGACGGTCGCCTTCGGCGCTGTCGCGAGCGGCATCGGCCTGGCCGAGGACCTCCGTAGGGGCATCATCGACAGGTTCCGCTCGCTTCCAATGGCGCGGTCCGCCGTGCTGGTCGGCCGCACGGTGTCCGATCTGGTGCGCAACGCCGCGGTCGTCGGGGTCATGTACATCGTCGGGGTCCTCGTGGGATTCCGTCCCGAGGGCTCGGTGGGCGCGCAGCTCGTGGCCTTCATGCTGCTCTTGCTCACGTCATTCGCCTTCTCGTGGATCGGCGTGGTGATCGCGCTCAGCATGAAGACGGTGGAGGCGGTGCAGTCGGCCGGGTTCATCTGGCTCTTCCCCCTCACCTTCGCGAGCTCGGCCTTCGTTCCCACCGAGAGCATGCCCACGTGGCTGCAGGTGTTCGCCGACCACCAACCCTTCACGATTGTCGTGAATGCCGTGCGCGCACTCTTCCTCGGCCAGCCGGTGGGCAACTACATCTGGCTGACCCTCGCCTGGATGATCGGGATCATCGCCGTGATGATCCCCCTCGCCACGCGCCAGTACCGCCGCCGAAGCGGCTAGGACGCGCCGCCGCCCTTCGCGACGAGGGCCTCGAGCTGGTCGAGGCGCGATCTCAGATCGGCGATGATCGCTGACGGGTCGGCGGCGGCATCCGTCGTGTCAGGGGCACCTGCCGGCTCCGTGTCCGTGGCGGAGGGGGCCGCCGCCTGCGCGGCCTGGGATCCGGCAGGGGCCAGGAAGGTGGACGCCACCCACGCCGTGAAGATCGAGATGAGGGCGACACCGGAGAAG
This sequence comes from uncultured Bifidobacterium sp., assembly GCA_964541555.1. GTDB lineage: Bacteria > Actinomycetota > Thermoleophilia > Miltoncostaeales > Miltoncostaeaceae > SYFI01. The sequence goes on from CAZIQQ010000031.1 coordinate 2,970, forward strand.
ATCATGACGGTGGCCACGATCTCCCCGCCGCCCGTCACGGGGTAGTAGTCGCCGTATCCCACCGTGGTGATGGTGACCACGCCCCACCAGAGCGCCTCGCCGCCGGTCTCGATGTTGGCGCCCGGCTGGCCGGCCTCGAACCACAGCACCAGCACGCCGCCGAACTCGAGCACCACGATGAGGAACGCGAGAACGAGGAAGAGGGTCCCCTGTGCCCGGTTGGCCACGAACCACTTGATCGTGGCGCGCCAGCCGAACTCGTGGAAGCCCTGCAGAACGCGCACGAGGCGGAAGATGCGCAGCGCGCGGCCGTACGGGAGGCTGCCGAGGAGGTCCAGCCAACCTCCCTCGCGGTTGAGGTAGTGCCACCGCCTGCCCTTCGCCCGCTTCAGCCTGAACGAGAAGTCGAGCAGCAGGATGACCGTGAAGATGGGCTCCATGAAGATGAGCAGGCCGCGCACGTCACGGTCGCCCTCGAACGGGATCATCGGCAGCATCAGCAGGATCCAGTTGAAGATCGACAGCACGGTAACGACGATGATGAAGACGTCGTAACCGGGCTTGATGCTGCCGCGGAGCACGAGGTCGCGCTCGCGCTCCACGCGGGTGAGGGTTTTATGGGCCACGGCAGCGATTTCGCCGGAATCCGTGGATGTCCTTGTGATCAGGCCAGCAGCGCAGATGCCTGCCGGGTGGCGTCGATGGCCTCCCCCACCGCGTGCAGCGTCTCCCCGCTCCTCGCCAGCACCTCGTGGAGGTCGGGCTCCGAGAACCAGCCCGTGGCCGGCGAGGCGCACCCGGCGAGGGTTGCGATGGAAGGCCAGTCACCCGGCATGGCATCGGGCAGCGGTACCCGCGCCATCTGGGCCATCAGCATCGCCCAGGCGCGCGGGGGCGCATTGCAGGGGTCGTAGCCCCCGCCCGCCAGCGCCACCCAGCGACCGCCGCAGCACTCGTCTGCCAACCCGGCGAGGCCCTGCCACAGGTACGGGTACACGGACATCGTCGTGCGAAGGTGTGAGAGGGGGTCGGCATGGTGGTGATCCACCCCGCACTGGGTCACCAGCACGTCGGGGTGGAATGCCCGCACGGCGGGTGCCACCACCCGGTCCATCGCCAGCCGGTAGGCGTCGTCGCCGGCCTCCGGCGGCAGCGCCAGGTTCACCGCCGACCCCGGGGCATCGGGCCCGCCGGTCTCATCAGGGAAGCCCGAGTTCGGGAACAGGTACCGCCCGCTCTCGTGCACCGACACCGTGAGCACGTCGGGGTCGTTCCAGAAGGTGCCCTGCGTCCCGTCGCCGTGATGGACGTCGAGGTCCACGTAGGCGATGCGCCGAACGCCCGACGCCCGCAGCGCGTGGATGGCCACGGCGGTGTCGTTGTACACGCCGAAGCCGTTCATCTTGTGGGGAAGCCCGTGGTGCGCTCCGCCCGCGGGCACGATGGCCCGCACCGCCCCGCCTGTACCCACCATCTCCCCCGCCAGCCAGGCCGCGGCCGCCAGCCGTGCGGAGTCGCGGTGCATGCCCTCGTACGGGTGGACGTCCCCCGTCACCCCCCACTGCCGGGCTTCCGGGGCGGCTGCCAGTACCGGCCGGGCGCTGAAGGCCTGGATCGCCCGGATGAACGCCGGTGCGAACATCGTGGCCAGCGTGTCATCGGGCATCGGCCCGGGCGCGGGCACCACGGCCACACCCGGGGCATCCAGCACCCCGGCACCCCGGGCAAGCGCGACCGCGAGCTGGTGCCGGCGCCGGTCGGCCGGGTGGTCGGCGTAGTCCATGCCGAGGTCGTCTCCGTGCACGACGGCCAGCAGGGTGGTCATGAGGACTCCATGGAGCGAGGATACGCCCCGCCCGTCAGCGCTACGATCGATGCATGAGCGACGGGCGACTGCAGCAGACCGAGGCCTCGATCACGGCGCACCTGCGCGCATCGGGCGAGCCGGTGCGCGAGGCGTTCCTCTTCGAGCGGGTCCGTGGCGATGGCGTGGACATCTCAGCCGACGACTTCATCGCCGTGCTCGTCCGGCTGGAGGTCGAGGGGCACCTTCACATGGATCCCGTGCACGACCGGGTGCGCGATCCCGAGCCCTTCGAGCCCAGGTTCTGGCGCATCGTCGACTAGGCCGGCACCGGCTCGTCGAGCCGGATCACGAACATGCGGTCCCAGAACTTGCCCGTCACGAGGACGTCGCCCGTCACGGGGTCCCTTGCGATGCCGTTCAGGACCTCCCCCGGTCGGCCGAGGCGTTCCCGCAGGGGTGACAGGTCGAGGTAGGCCAGAACCCGCCCATCACCCGGCCGGATGATCGCGATGCGGTCCTCCTGCCAGAGATTCGCCCAGATGTGCCGGCCCACGACCTCGAGTTCATTCAGGTTCACCACCCGGCGGGCACCGTCCCTCACCACGACAGATCGCGTCACCCGCAGGGTCGGGGTGGCCAGCCATCGCAGGGTGGCGCTGCCGTCACTTGCGACGAGGCGGCCCCGGTGGGTGGTGAGCCCCCAGCCCTCCCGTGGGTACGGGATGGCCTGCACCTGCTGGAGCCCGGGCAGGGAGAGCCTGTAGGCGACGTTGTCCATCCACGTGAGCTGCCAGGCGTATCCGCCCAGCACCGCAAGCCCCTCCGTGTACTGCGGGCCCCGGATCTGCCGCTTCCAGGTGACCTGCCCGGTCAGGGGGTCGATGCGGCGCACCGATGACTCCTGGCGGGCCGGGTCGCAGCAATCCCCGGTGCTCTCGAGCAACTCACCGCGGTATGCCACCAGCCCCTGCGTCCACGCCCCGGCATCGTGCGGGCGGGTTGCCACGAGGCTCCACTCGAGGGTCGGGGCAGCAGCGGCCACGGATGCCCAGGCCATGAACACCGCAAATGCCATGATGGCCACTCGGCTCATGGGCTGATTATCACCCGGCTATATCGCGCCGGAGGGGGATGCGGGTCCGCGGAGCGCGCCAGACAGGATTCGAACCTGTGACCTTCGGTTTCGTAGACCGACGCTCTATCCGACTGAGCTACTGGCGCGTGTGCGTCGCGTGCGCGATGCGGCGGGCACCGTATCAGAGCGCGCGCTGGGCGATGGGGTCCACCCTCACCCGGACGATGCGCGAACCGTCCATCTCGAGCACCGTGAACTCCAGGCCGTGGGTGGCAACGGTGTCCCCCACCTCGGGAACGCGGCCCATGGCATGGAACACGGCGCCACCGACCGTGTTGAAGTCCTCGTCGTCGATCTCGGTGCCGAAGGCGTCGTTGAAGTCCTCCAGCGCAACGGAGCCCGCGACCAGCGCCTGACCGCCGCCGGTGCGCACGATGTCGCGCTCGGGAACATCGAACTCGTCCTCGATCTCACCCATGACCTCCTCGACGAGGTCCTCCAGGGTGACGACGCCCGCCAGCGACCCGTATTCGTCGACCACCACGGCGAGATGGCTCTGCGAGCGGCGGAAGTCGCGCAGCAGGTCGTCGAGTGCCTTGGTCTCGGGCACGCGCTGGACATCGCGCACCAGATCGCTGATCCAGGCGTCGTGCTCCCCGCGGCTCGCGGCCTCGAACAGCTGCCGGATGTGCAGCACCCCCCGGATGTCGTCGTGGTCGTCACCGAACACCGGATACCGGGTGTAGGGGTGTTCCTCCACGATGCCGGCGGCCTCGGCCACGCTGGCGCTGAGCGGCAGCATCACCACATCGGGCCTCGGGACCATCACCTGGCGCACCTCGGTGTCCGCGAAGTCGAACACCCGCGAGAGCATCTCGGTTTCCTCGGCCTCGAGCACCCCCTCCTCGAATGACGCGGCCAGGATCATGCGCAGCTCCTCCTCGGTGTGGCTGCGCCCCATGCGGATGTCACCGCGCAGCCCGAACAGGCGCAGGGTCACCGCCGAGAGCCGTTCCAGCAGCCAGACGAACGGGTACACCACCGCGGTGAACACCCGCACGGGCCCCACCACCGCCAGCGCCACCGCCTCGGTCCGGGCCAGCGTGAGGGCCTTGGGGACGATCTCGCCGAGCACCACCGTGATGGCGATGATGATCGCGAAGCCGAGCACCACGCTGATCACGGTGACCACGCCCGTGCCGATGGTCGAACCGAGGGGATCGAGTGCATCGCCCACCAGGCCGCGAACGGCCGGCTCGCCCACGGCACCGATGGCCAGCCCTGCGAAGGTGATGGCCACCTGGATGGCCGAGATGAACCTGGTGGGGTTCTCCTGGATTGCCGCGACCCTCGCGGCGCGCCTGCTGCCCTGCTCGGCGAGCTCGCGCATGCGGGTCGGGCGTGATGCCACGAATGCGTATTCCGCCGCGACGAAGAACGCCGTCCACGCCACGAGCAGGAACAGGAGCACGATCTGAAGCCCGGTGCTCATCGGGCGCCCCTACTCGGAGGTTGGGGCTCGTCGCTATGTGCGGGTTCGGTGCCGTTCAATTGAGTGGCGGCATCGTAGCCGATACCCCCACGGCAGCGGTGCGCCACGCCACCGGACGTGTGCCGGTGGCGTGGCGCGGAAGCGGAGAGGAAGGGATTTGAACCCTCGAACCGGGTTGACCCCGGTTAACCGCTTAGCAGGCGGCCCCTTTCGACCACTCAGGCACCTCTCCGCGCGGCATCGTAGTGATTCGCGCGCGCCGGTATGGTGCGCGGCGGAGGGGTGGCAGAGCGGTCGAATGCGGTGGTCTTGAAAACCACTGGCCGGCAACCCCGGCCCGGGGGTTCAAATCCCTCCCCCTCCGCTGGCGCCCGCCGGGTCGAGCCGTCCCGGCGGGCGCGCGGGTACAGTCCGCCCGTGGGCGACATGGCCGGTCACCGCAGGGACTGGGAGGCACTCGGGGAGATCGATCCCCTCTACGCCATCCTCAGCGCCCCCGACGCCAAGCACGGCGAGTGGGATGTCGATGCGTTCCTCGCGACGGGCCGGGCAGATGCCGCGCGCATCATCAGCGCCTGCGAGGCGCTGGGCCTTCCTGTGCATCACCGCGCGTCGTTCGAACTCGGCTGCGGCGTGGGTCGAATCACGCGTGCCCTCTCCCCCTTCTTCGAGCGTTCGGTGGGCGTGGACATCAGCGCGGCGATGATCGGGCGGGCGCGGGAGATGAACGACGACCGACCGAACTGCGAGTGGGCGGTGAATGAGTCCGCCGACCTGCGGGCATTTGCCGACGGGGCATTCGACCTCGTGGTGTCGTTCATCGTGCTGCAGCACGTGCCCGACCGCGCGGCGATCTCGTCGTACCTGCGCGAGATGGCGCGAATCCTCGCCCCCGGAGGCGCACTGGTGGTGCAGATGCCCGCCTCCATGCCGCTGCGCCAGCGCGTGCAGTGGCGGCGACGCGCCTATCGCGGGCTGCGGGCCGTGCGGGTGCCGGAGCGCACGCTCTACGACCGCCTCGGCCTCGACCCCATCCGCATGAACTGGCTGCCGCGCCGCGACGTGGAGGCCGCCATCCGGCTGGGCGGCGCGCGCGTGGTGTCGGTGCAGGACGGCTGGCTGGGTGATGGCTCGCGGGTGGGGCGGGAGGACAACGTGACCTACATCGCCACGCGGTAGCATTCCGCCCATGAACGTCGTCATCGCTGGTGGGGGAATGGTGGGCCTCACCCTGGGTCGCCTGCTGCAGGCCCGGGGCGTGGAGCCCGTGATCATCGAGCGCATGCCCGAGGGGGCGTACATCCCCCGCGGCTACATGCTGGGTTTCCAGGGCTACGAGCCGCTCAAGGAAATCGGCGTGCTCGACGAGGTGTGGCCGGAGGGGCGCGAGATCGCGCCCCAGGGTGGCACCGCCGTCGCCGTGTGCGTGGAGGTCGGCAAGGTCATCGGCGCTATCGCCCGTGACCTGCCCGTCATGTACGAGCACTCGGTCACCGAGCTCATCAGTGGTCCCGACGGCCGCATCACCGGCGTTGTGGTGGAAGGTCCTGACGGCGAGAAGACGATTCCCTCCGACCTCGTGGTGGCCTGCGACGGCAAGCAGTCGCGGGTTCGCGAGATGGCCGGCCTCGAGGCCGTGCTCGACAAGCTGCCCGAGGCCGAGCTCTCGTGGATGAGCACGACGCCCGCCGAGACCTCGTTCTCGATGGGCTACATGGCCGACGGCGGCCACATCGGCCATCTGTCGTGGCCTCAGGGGTCGGGCGGCTGGAGGTCGTGCGAGCGCGTCGGTGCGGAGGCTGCCCTTGCGCCCGGGCTCGACGCCATCAAGGAGATGTGGTCGCGCCTGCTGCCCGAGTCGCGGCTTGGCGTGGAGGGGCTGGAGAGCATCGAGCAGGTGCGCTACTCGGAGCCCGAGTTGCTGACCACCCCGGAATGGTGGAAGCCCGGCATCGTGCTCATCGGTGATTCGGCGCACTTCTTCGGCCCCGAGACCGGCATCTCGTCCGGTATCGGGCTGGGCGATGCCCACGCGCTGAGCGAGGCCATCGCCCAGAACAAGGACGACGCCGACGCCGCCTGCCAGTCGTACGTGATGTGGCGATCCCCGGTGGTGCGGCCGTACGAGGCCATGGACCCCGGCCGCCAGCGCATTCTCGTGGCCGGGCAGCAGCAGCCCGGCCCCGGCGAGGCCTGGCCGCCCGCAGGTTGACCCCCTAGGGGCCGCCCGCCTCGGCGGGTTGCGGCCCCTGCTCCGACTGCCCGGAAAGCGTGCGCGCCAGGTCGCGCGCCCTCGCGAGTTCGATGAGAGCCGGAATGGTGGGCAGCCAGAAGCTGAAGAAGCGCCACACCACGACGCCCGCCACCGCCTCCGCCAGCGGGATACCCAGCACGGTGAGGGTGAAGGCCGATGCTGCGTCCAGTGCTCCGTACCCCCCGGTGGGGAGCGGCAGCAGCATCGCCGTATAGGCCGTCGCATACGCGAGGGCCACGCCGGCGATGGGCACCTCTGCGCCGACGGCCCTCAGGGCGGCCCACAGGCATATGACATCACCGAGCCAATAGGCGACCGCCCCCCACAGAGCCGGCATGTTCGGGCGGGGTTGCCCCACGGCCTCGCGGGCCACCACGATGCCGGACACCGCCCCGGCGAGCACCTTGCGTGCCCAGCCGCGCCGAACGTCTGCCGCCACCCGCCTGCCGCGCGCGCCCTGACTTGCCCACAGGCCCGCGACCCCGACGACGGGGACGATGATCAGCCATGGGATGACCATGCCGAGCGGCGCAGCGCCGCCTTCGTCGATGAGGATGACCAGTGACGTGGCAAAGGCCCAGGCGCCGAAGAGCGAGAAGATCAGCACGTTGAACCCGAGTACCCGCGACACCGCCTGCAGTCGCCTGAGGCCCGCCTTGCGCAGCAGCCAGTAGAAGATGGCCATCCCGCCCGCCCCGGCCGGTGACACGATTCGCGTGGCCCCGAGGGTGGCCAGCCATGTACGCGTGGCGAGGCCGGGCGACAGCACCGGGCCGTACCCCTGCGCCACGATTGCGCGCAGGCACACGACGTAGCCCGCGCACGATGCTGCCTCGAGCAGCAGGCAGGCGATGAGCCACCCGCCGCTTGCGTTCTGAAGCGCGGCCAGCAGTTCCCGGTACCCGGCGGCCTTGCCCAGCAGCAGCACGACGCCGATGCCCACCACCACCACGATCACCAATCCGACGAGGATGGTGCGCGGTGACGCGACCCGGGGCTCGTCGTTGCCGTTGCGGATCATGGAGGGGGCCCGAGTCCGCCGCGCCACGTGGCGCACTGAGCCGACGCCCGGGCCGCCCGGGTCGCGGCCTGGTCGAGCGTAGCGCCCTCCGCGAGCGCGACGGTGAGGACGGCGGCGAAGGTATCGCCGCAGCCATAGGTGTCGACCACGGGTCCGGGCGCCGCCGCTGCGTCGTAGCGACAGGGTGCCCGGCCGGCAGGCATCAACCGCCCACCCCTGGCGCCCTCGGTGACCACGATCGCCCCGGGGGCGATGGAACCGGGAATCCCCCAGGGGTCCTCGTCCCCGTCGGCACCACTTGCGACGACGACGTCCGCGCGTATGCCGGCTTCGATGAGATCGGCCACGCGGCGGGCGGTGACCACCAGCACGCGGGCCTCGCGGGCCCGGCTGAGCACCGAGGGATCCTCGCCCGCGTAGTACAGGCCGTCGAGGCCCGACATGCGGGTCCATGGCAGCGGGTCGTCGCCCCGGGCCTGCAGCCGGTCGCCGATCACCATGATGGTGCGCTCGCCGTCTCCTCCCGTGATCGAGAGCACCGGGGTCTGCGCAGCGTCGCGCGTCGCGGCGACCACCTCCACGTGCATGTCCCCCAGCCGGGTCGCGGCGCGCGAGGCATTGGCGTCGTCGCCCAGCGCCGTGAAGAGCAGACATGCGCCGTTGGCCCGGGCCACCGCCGCGGCGGCCACCCCTCCCCCGCCCGCGGGTTCCTCGAGTGGATCGGCCAAATCGGCGATCGCGCCCCGTGGTGGCACCTCGCCCAGCGCGTGCGTGACCCACTCCACATGACCCACCACGCCGACGGATGCGGCCGCGGGGCGAGCGGTCATCAGCCCCTGCCCAGCACCTCTGGGGCCCCGAAGGGACGCAGGCATTCCGGCACCACGACCGATCCGTCTGGTCGCTGGTGGTTCTCGAGGATGGCGATGAGGGTGCGTCCCACGGCCACGGCGGTGCCGTTCAGCGTGTGCACGGGGATGGTCTCCTTGCCGCGCTTGGTGCGCGCCTTGAGGCGACGCCCCTGGTAATCGGTGCAGTTGGAGCACGAGGTGACCTCGCGGTAGCGCTCCTGCCCGGGCATCCATGCCTCGCAGTCGAACTTGCGGGCGGCCGACGCCCCGAGGTCACCCACCGCGATGTCAACGACGCGGTACGGGATCCCCAGCTCGCCCAGGATGCGCTCCTCGATGCCCAGGATGCGCTGGTGCTCGTCGTCCGACTGCTCGGGCGTGGTGAACGAGAACATCTCGACCTTGTCGAACTGGTGAACCCGGAATATCCCGCGCGTGTCGCGGCCCGCGGCGCCCGCTTCGCGCCGGAAGCACGACGAGATTCCGGCATAACGCAGGGGCAGGTCGTCCTCGGCGAGGATCTCGTCCTGGTGCAGCGCGGCCAGCGGAACCTCGGACGTGCCCACCAGGAAGAGGTCGTCGTCGGCGGTGGCGTATACGGCCGACCGGTCGGCCGGGAAGAACCCGGTGCCGACAAGCGCCTCTTCGCGCACCAGCACCGGCGGGATGACCGGGGTGAAGCCCTCCTCGGCGAGCAGGTCGACGGCCCATGACACCAGCGCCATCTGCAGGCGCACCATCGGCCCGAGCAGGTAGGCGAACCTTGCTCCTGATGTACGGGCCGCGCGCTCGAGGTCGAGGCCCCCGAAGGCCTCGGCGATCTCCACGTGGTCCTTCGCGCCGTCGGGGAACGTGGGGATCTCACCGACCACCCGGAGCTCACGGCCATCGTCCTCCCCGCCGTCCGGCGCAGCGTCCTGCGCCAGGTTCGGCAGCGACAGCAGCACGGCGTCACGCTGCTCCTCGGCGGCTCGCAGGCGGTCCTCGTCGGCCGATGTTGCCTCCCTCAGCGCCCGTGCCTCGGCCTCGCGGTCTGCGGGCACGTCGAGGCCCTGCTTCCGGGCCTGCCCGATCTCCTTCGCGATGCGGGTGGACTCCGCACGGCGCTCCTCCACGCCGGTGCGTAGGGCACGGCACTCGGCGTCGAGCGCGATCACCTGATCGAGTGCCTCGGCGCCGCCGCGCCTGGCGAGCGCCGACCGCACGCGATCGGGGTCCTTCCTGATGAGTCGGAGGTCGAGCAGGCGTCTACTGCTTGATGCTCTCGACGTACGCGACCACGTTGTCGAGATCGGCGCCGCTCACGAGCCCGCCGGGCATCGCGCCCTTACCGTTCATGATCTGCATCTTGATGGCGGCCGCGTCGAGCTGCGACGTGGTGAGCTGCGGACCGGCACCGGCCTGGGTGCCGCCCGCCGGGTGGCAGCCCTGGCAGTTGGCCTCGAACGCGGTCTTGCCCGCGGCGACGTCGCCTGCTGCGCCGCCCGCGGCGGCGCCGTCGTCTGCCGGCTTCGCGTCAGCGCTCTCAGCCGGCATCGTGGAGTCCGACGCACCGGGAGCGGGGATGGTCTTGCCCTGCGAGTCGGTCTGCAGCGCGCTGTTCTCGATGGTCGTGGCGTCAGCCGGGGTGACGGCCGCGGTGTCCCCCGACCCGCAGCCCGCGCCGAGACCGATGATGGCGGCTGACGACACGACGGCCGCCGCGATGGTGAGTCCTCGACGCATTTTCACTCCCTCGAGATGTGGTGCATTGCCTACGGATCAACCCTACCATCGCCCCATACGCCGGTCGCCAGCCCCTTCCTGCACGGATCGGGCAACTCGGGAGGTTTGCCACGTGATCCAGGGACTTGACGGGGACATCCCCTCCATCGGCGCTGGGTGCTTCGTGCACGAAGCGGCCGTGGTCATCGGACGCGTGGAGTTGGGCGCGCGGTCATCGGTGTGGCCGTGCGCGGTCATCCGCGGCGATATCGAGCGGGTGGAGGTGGGCACGGGCACCAACGTGCAGGACGGGGCGGTGCTGCACGCCGACCCGGGCATGCCCTGCGTGGTGGGCGACCACGTCACCATCGGCCACCAGGCCACCGTGCATGGATGCACGGTGGGTGACGAGTCGCTCATCGGCATCGGCGCCACGGTGCTGAACGGGGCCGTCATCGGCTCGCAGTCGATCGTGGGCGCCCATGCGCTGGTTCCGGAGGGCATGGTGGTGCCCGATGGCGTGCTCGTGGTGGGCGTGCCCGCGAAGGTGCGACGCGAACTCACGGCCGACGAGCGCTCGGGCCTGCGGGCGCAGGCCGAGCGCTACGTGGCGAATGCGGCCCGGCACGCAAGGGGCGCCGGGCCGGCCTGACCCGGAATCAGGTGAGCGTGTACTCGGGGCCGCTGCCGCCCTCCGGCGGCGTGAGCTGCCCGCCCTTGGCGGTGATGGCGCCGCACTGCACGCAGTTCGGGTTGTTCATGCGCACGTGCACCGTGCCGTTGTTCTCGGAGCCGTCCACGATCTCGTAGACCTTGGCCGGGCACATGTTCTCCCACGCCACCGCGAGCTCCTTGGGCACCTCGGTGCGGATGCGGATGTGGTTCGGCTGGTCGTCACGCGTCTTGTTGCCCGACAGGAACACCGACGAGAGCTTGTCGAACAGGTACTCGCCATCGGGCTTCGGGTAGTCGCGGTCGGGGCCGATGACCACGGGCTCGTCGCGGTCGGCCTTGATGGTGACCTTCTTGGGGAACTTGCCCCGGGTCACGGTGGTCATGCCGGCGACCATGCCGCCGTACACGAAGCCCTTCTGGAAGGCGGGGCGGAAGTTGCGGACCTTCCAGAGGTCCTTCCACACCTCCGAGTCCTTGATGGCCTCGGTGTAGTTCCACAGTCCGGTGGTCTGCTCGGCAGTGCCGTCCTTGATGGCCTTGGCAACCTGCTCGGCGGCGATGATGCCCGACTTCATTGCGTAGCTGACGCCCTTGAGCGCAGCCAGGTTGACGAAGCCCGCGGAGTCGCCGCACAGCACCGCGCCGGGCACGTGGAACCTGCTGGGAAGGCCGTAGATGCCCCCGGAGGGGATCGTCTTGGCGCCCCAGGCCACGCGACGGCCGCCCTGGAGGATGTCCTTGAAGAGCGGGTGTGTCTTGGCCTGCTGCAGCAGGTCGTGCGCCGAGATGTTGGCGTCGGCGGCGTCAAGCCCTACCACCATGCCGATTGACACCATGTTGCCGCCCATCGGGTAGATCCACGCCCCGCCGTACTCGCGCCACTTGGCGCCCAGGCGAAGCGGCCAGCCGATGGTGTGCACCACGCGGTCCAGCGGCTTCTCGACCTCCCAGACCTCCTTCACGCCGATCTCGTAGATCTGCGTGGAGTCCTGGTCGAGCTCGTAGTGCTTGCGCAGCACGCCGGCCAGGTGGCCCTGCGTGCCCTCGCAGATGATGGTGACCTTTGCGCGCACCTCGACGCCGGGCTCGAAGGTGGAGAGCTCCTCGCCCTCGCGGCCACGGCCCTTGTCGCCGGTCTTCACGCCGACCACGCGGCCGTCCTGCACCAGCAGCTGCTGGGCGTCGGTCTCGGGCAGCATGTAGGCGCCGTACTCCTCTGCCTGCTCGGCCATGAAGCGCGAGAGCTGGCTGATGGAGATGACCCAGTTGCCGTGGTTGTTGAGGTCGGGCGGCGTCGGGATCTTGATCTTCCCGTTCTTGCGCAGGAAGTACACGGCCTCCTTGTGGACCTCCTCGAAGACCCCGGGGGTCTCACCGGGCGCGGCGTCGGGGAACAGCGACTTGAAGGGGCCCGGGCGCATGACTGATCCCGAGAGCAGGTGCGAGCCGGGGCCCTTGCCCTTCTCGACGATGGCGATGGGCACCTCGCCCAGCGCCTCCATGAGCTCCTCGTCCTCGGCCATCAGCTGGCCCAGGCGGATGGCGCCCGCGAGCCCCGCGGGCCCGGCACCGACGAAGAGGACGCCGACCTCGATGTACTCGTCCTCGCCCGCCTCCGGGGCGATCACGTAGTCCGACGGACGGTGGCGGGGCGGGTACTCGGCGGGGATCGTGCTCATAGCGTCGCGGTCACCTTGAGGATCAGGATTGACGAAAACCACTCGTATGCAGGCAAATCATGGAGCATAGCGGATTCGAACCGCTGACCTCCTGGGTGCGATCCAGGCGCTCTCCCAACTGAGCTAATGCCCCGTGCGGTGCGGGATCCTAGCGCGGAGCGGGGACGGCGTCACCCCCGCTATTGTCCCGCGCCGTGCTCGACCTCAACGCCCACATCCTCCCCGGCATTCACGCCGCCACGCCGCACATGCCCGATGCGGTCGAGGCCGCCCGTGCGCTCATCGCGTCGGGTGTGTCGACGGCCGTCGCCCCGGCCCTGATCGGCCACGACCCGCAGGGGTGCCTGCGCGATGCCGACGACGCCCGCGCTGCGCTCCACGCCTCGCTCCGCGAGGCCGATCTCCCCCTGCGCCTGCTTCCCGGGGCGGTGGTGCCCTTCGATCTTCTCGGCGACCTCGCGCCAGAGGTGCTCGCCGCCTGCACGGTTGGCGGTGGGGGCAGATGGTTGCTGGTGTCCCTTCCCGAGGCCGGGTGGCCACTGGGTCTCGGCACCCTGATGGATGGCCTCGCCATTGGCGGGCTTGGCCTCGTAATCGCGCACCCCGAGCGGGCTGAGGCGGTTCAGGCATCTCCCGACCGGCTGCGCGACCCCCTCGGCCGGGGAGCCCTGGTGCAACTGGGCGCCGGCAGCCTCACGGGGGCCCATGGTCCGCGCGCAGAGCGCGTTGCCTACGACCTGCTGCGCAACGGCATGGTCACCGTGGTGGCAAGTGATGAGCCGTCGAAGACCGAGCATTCGCTCGACCTCGAGGCAACCGCCTCGACTCTCGAGAAGGTGCTGCGCCGGCCTCGCGATGAGGTCGCCTGGATGCTCGAGACAGGGCCCATGCGCATTGCGGCGGGCGAGCCGGTGCGGCCACCGCGCCTGGTGCCGCAGCCGCGCAACGCCGACTAGGCCGCCCGGGACACCCTTATCGCCTCCAGCGTGCGGGGCAGGCCATCCTCCACCGGCACCGACGGTGCCCAGCCGAGAACCTCGCGGGCCCGCGATGCGTCGAGGCAGCTGCGCTGCAGCTCACCGGCCCGGGCCGGCGCGAACTCGGGATCCCCACCACCGAGGATCCTCACGAGGTCGAGCACCGAGACCTCCCGTCCGGTGCCGATGTTCAGCGTGATGTCCGCCGGGGCGGTCTCGGCGCGCACGAAGGCGTCGACGACGTCGTCGACGTACACGTAGTCGCGGGTCTGAAGGCCATCCCCGAACACCTTCATCGGGGCGCCGTCGATGCGGAGGCCCGAGAAGATGGCCACCACCCCTGCTTCGCCGTGGGGGTCCTGCCGGGGGCCGTAGACGTTGCCGAGCCTCAGGCGCGTGGTGGGCACCCCGTAGAGGCGGCCGTACAGCGCGCAGTACCCCTCCCCCGCCAGCTTGCTCTGCCCGTAGTGCGACATCGGGCGGGGCTCCGCGGACTCCGGGGTGGGAATCGGCAGGCCGTCGTACTCGCCGTACGAGCCCCCGCCGGTGGCGGCGAACACCACGCGCGCGCCCGCGGCGCGCGCCGCCTCAAGTACTGCGAGCGTGCCGGTGATGTTGACGTCGGCATCGAACGCCGGGTCGGCGATTGCCTTGCGGACGTCGGCCTGCGCGGCCATGTGGAAGATGGTGGTGGCGCGAGCGCCTGTAGCCACGTCGTGCACCGCGGCGAAGTCCCGGATGTCGGCCTGGTGGAACGTCGCCGAGGGCGGCACGTTGCGCTCGTGCCCGCCCGAGAGGTCGTCCACCACGTGCACCTCGCGCCCGGTGGCGATGAGGGCATCCGCCAGGGTCGAGCCGATGAAGCCCGCCCCGCCGGTGACGATGACGGGGCCGCCGCCGGCCACTGCTAGCCTCGGAAGGGCATGTTCGCCCTGTATCGCGACACCGTCATCTGGTTCTCCGCATCGTTGTCGCGCGGCAGCATGGCCCACGTTCCCGCCACGCGCAAGGCGGCCTGATGCACGCCCGGGGCGACGGGCCCCTCCCGGACGTCCTGGCGCGTCTCGCCGAAGGCGTGCCCGCGCCCGAGCCCCGCGGCCAGGCCACCCGGGCATCGCGCATCGCGGGGGTGGTGCTGTGCGTGGTCACCTCCGGAGTGGTCGTGGCATCCATCATCGTGGCGGGCGCGCCATGACCGGCACCTTCATCTCGCTCGAGGGGGTCGATGGCTCGGGTAAGAGCACCCAGGCCGTGATGCTGGCCGACGCCCTGCGCGAGCGCGGGCATGAGGTTGTTCACGTGCGCGAGCCGGGCGGCACGCCGCTGGGTGAGGCCGTGCGCGAGGTGGTGCTGGGGCCCGACGCCATGAGCCCCTGGGCCGAGGCATTCCTGTTCGCCGCCGCGCGCGCCCAGTTGGTGGCCGACGTGGTGGCCCCGGCCCTCGCTGCCGGCACGTGGGTTGTTGCCGACCGCTTCCTCGACTCCTCGCTGGCCTACCAGGGCGCGGCCAGGGGACTTGGCATCGAGAACGTGGCCGCCGTCAACGCGCCCGGCATCGGTGGGGTCATGCCCGACCTCACGATCGTCCTCGACATCGCGCCCGGGGCGGCGAGCGATCGCCGTGCCGGCCGGGGCAGCGTGGACCGCATCGAGGACGAAGGCGATGCCCTGCAGGAGAGCGTGGCAGAGGGATACCGCGAGGTCGCCCGGCTCTACCCGGACCGCGTGCACCTGGTGCCCGCCGCCGGGTCGCTGGACGATGTGCATGCGCGCGTGATGGCCACGGTGGTCGGAAGCCTGTGACCGTGGACGTGCCGGGTCAGCCGGCCGCCGAGCGAATCCTCACCGCCGCCGCCGGGCGGCCATCGCCACCACAGCAGTTGCTGCTTCACGGGCCCCGGGGATCGGGCAAGCGGCGCGCGGCACGGGCCATGGCATGGGCGCTGGTGGACCCCGATCGCGAGCACGACCCCGACGAGGAGTCGCTCGACATCTCGGTGGTGGCGGCCTCGGGCACCACCATCAGGCTGCAGGACGAACTCGAACCCGTCCTGGGTGACCTGGCGTCGCGTCCGGTGGTGGGACAGCGGCGGGTGATGATCATCGACGGCGCCGAGCGCCTGAGGCCGCAAGAGGGCGCCGACCGCATCCTGAAGGTGCTCGAGGAACCCCCTCCCCTCTCGCATGTGATCCTCGTGACCGACCGCCTGACCGACCTCATCCCCACCATCCGGTCGCGCTGCATGCTGGTGCCCTTCAGGTCGCCGGGCTGGCAGGTGATCGCCGGGCGGCTGGAGGCCCGTGGTGAGTCGCCGGCCGACGCCCGGGCCCGTGCCCGCGCAGACGGCCTGCTGGCGCTTCAGGTGGGGCCCTTCGAGCGGCGTCTGCGTGGTCTTGGCACCGACATGGGCATGGCGAGCCTTGAGGGCGTGGGCACGGGTGCGGCACTGGTGCACGACATCCAGATGGCGATGGAGCAAGCCGCTGCCGAGCATCCGTCGGATGACCTGCAGCGGCTGCGCGCCGAGGCCGCCGCGCTCGAGGGCAAGCGTGGCGGGAAGACCGCGGCCAAGAAGGCCGACGATGAGGCCAGGCGTCAGCGCAGGCGCCTGGTCACCGAGGGCTGGGGGCACGTGCTCGACGGCATGTCGGCCGTGTACGCCGACGCGCTGGCCGTGGCGGTGGGCGCCAGCGCGGTCGTGAGGGCGGACCAGCTGCGCGATCGCCTCACCGCGGTGGCGCACCCGGAGCAGGCCCCGATGATCGAGGCGTGCCTTGGCGAAATACAGCGCACCCGCGCCGGCTTCCGTCTCAACCCCCTTGCCGACCTGTGGGTGGAGGGGCTGCTCGATCGCCTCGCGATGATGCGCCAGGGTCGCGGCGTACCTGCCCGCGCCCCTGGCGCCCTGTCGTAGGGCTACGCCCTGAAGGTTGCGGTGCCCGCGAAGTTGTCGTCGGTCTCCACCAGGGTCACCGAGTACGAGCGCCTCGAGGCACCGGCGGGAATGGTGATGCTGGCGTTGCCATAGGGCGAGAGCCTGATGCGCCGCACCACCGTGCCGCCCGCCTTGAGCACCGCGCGGTCAGCCGGCGTGGCGGAAAGAACCGTCTGCCGCCGGTACGTGGGGGCCACGCCGTTCTGGAAAGACCAGTTGCGGTCGGCGTGGATGCTCACGCGTGTGGATCCGCCCGGCAGGCGGCGGGTGGTCGCCCGCACCGTCGTGGC
>CAZIQQ010000032.1:0-19627 GCA_964541555.1 uncultured Bifidobacterium sp.
AACCGGGGGCCGGGGAGCGCCATTGGGGCCCCGGGCAAATGGCCACACCGTTTCGCGACGTGCCCGCCCACCGGAACGACCCGCCGCGCCTCTAGGATCCGCCCCATGGCTGAGAACGAATACGTGTACACGATGGTCAAGGTCCGGATGTCGTACCCACCGGACCGGGTGGTGCTCGACGACATCACGCTGGCGTTCCTGCCCGGCGCGAAGATCGGCGTGCTGGGACTGAACGGCGCGGGCAAGAGCACCCTGCTGAAGATCATGGCCGGGGAGATCACCCCCAGCAATGGCGACGCCGCGCCCGGGAAGGGCGTGAAGGTGGGCTACCTCCCCCAGGAGCCCCAACTGGACGAGACCAAGGACGTGCGGGCCAACGTGGAGGAGGGCGTGCAGGACCGGCGCGACCTGCTCAACCGCTTCAACGAGATGAGCGCGAAGCTCGGCGAGCCGATGGAGCCCGACGAGATGGAGGCACTGCTCGAGGAGTACCAGCGCGTGCAGGACGCCATCGAGCGCACGAACTCGTGGGACCTCGACCGCGAGGTCGAGGTGGCCATGGATGCCCTGCGGGTGCCGCCGGGCGACGCCGACGTGTCGAAGCTCTCAGGCGGCGAGCGCCGCCGCGTGGCCCTCTGCCGCCTTCTGCTGTCAGCCCCCGACATGCTGCTGCTCGACGAGCCCACCAACCACCTCGACGCAGAGTCTGTGGCCTGGCTGGAGAGGTTCCTCGACGAGTACCCGGGCACCGTGGTGGCCGTGACCCACGACAGGTACTTCCTCGACAACGTGGCCGGGTGGATCCTCGAGCTCGACCGCGGGCGGGGCATCCCGTACGAGGGCAACTACTCCGCATGGCTCGAGCAGAAGGAGAAGCGGCTCGCGCAGGAGGAGAAGCAGGCCAGCAAGCGTCAGAAGGCCATGGCGCGCGAGCTCGAGTGGGTGCGCACCAACCCGAAGGGTCGCCAGGCGAAGAGCAAGGCCCGCGTGGCCAACTACGAGCAGCTCGTGGCCGAGGAGGCCGAGGTGCAGAAGCGCGGGGGCGCCGCGGACATCCGCATTCCCCTCGCGCCGCGGTTGGGCGACAAGGTGGTGGAGGCCAAGGGGCTCTCGAAGGCCTTCGGCGACAAGCTGCTCTTCGAGGATGTCTCGTTCTCGCTGCCGCCCGGCGGCATCGTGGGCATCATCGGCCCCAACGGTGCCGGCAAGACCACCCTCTTCCGCATGATCACCGGGCAGGAGAAGCCCGATGGCGGCAGCCTGGACATCGGCGAGACCGTGCGCATGGCATACGTGGACCAGAGCCGCGACGACCTCGACCCCAAGAAGACCGTCTACGACGAGATCAGCGACGGGCGCGACATCATCGACCTCGGTGGTGGCAACGAGGTACAGGCCAGGGCCTACACGGCCGCCTTCAACTTCCGTGGCCCCGACCAGCAGAAGCCCATCGGGCAGTTGTCGGGTGGTGAGCGCAACCGCGTGCACATGGCGAAGATGCTGAGCAACGGCGGCAACCTGCTGCTGCTCGACGAGCCCACCAACGACCTCGACGTCGACACCCTGCGGGCGCTCGAGACGGCACTGGAGACCTTCTCGGGCTGCGCGGTCATCATCACCCACGATCGCTGGTTCCTCGACCGCGAGGCCACGCACATCCTCGCCTTCGAGGGCGACTCCAACGTGGTCTGGTTCGAGGGCTCGTACTCCGAGTACGAGGAGAACCGGCGGAAGCGGATGGGTGAGGACGCCGACACGCCCCACCGCATCCGCTACCGCCGGCTCACGACCCCGGCCTAGTCGCTGCAGGTGCCGACGGCCGTCCAGGAGCTGCCGCCCGGGAACGTGCCGGCGGCGCGGAACTGCCCGTTCACCGAAATGGTGATGGTGTTCACCGTGCCGTCAAGGTTCAGCCCGCCGCCGGTGATGGCCATCGTGCCACCCGCGCCGTTCGGGCTGTCGAGGCCCACCTTGTAGCCACCCGACGCCGAGCCCGTGGCCTCGACGCCGCGACCCACCACCACGCACGACGAAAGGTCGAACGTGCGGGCGATCTTCGGGCTGCCGATGGTGAGGGTGTCGCCGGTGGAGTTACCGCCACCACCGCTCGGGTCCGTGCCCGAGCACGACGACGGGCGGGCCGGCCAGGCCTTGGCCAGGGCGGCCGCGGTGGCCGGGCCGTAGCGGCCGTCCGCCTTGATGCTCGACGCCTTCTGGAACGCGATGAGCGCCGACTCGGTGCCCGATCCGAAGATGCCGTCCACGTTGCCGCCGTAGTAGCAGAGGCCCTTGAGGGTGGTCTGCAGCAGGTCCACCGCGTCGGTGGTGTCGTTGCCCAGCGCGAGGTTGAGCGCACCCGTGGTCTGCGGTCCGGCTATGCCGTCGATGGGCAGCCCGGCACGCGCCTGGAAGCGCTTCACCGCGGCGGTGGTGAGCGGCCCGTACACCCCGTTGATCGGACCGGAGTAGAAGCCGAGGTCCGTCAGGTCCTGCTGGATCTCCTTGTTGGCCTTCACCGCCGGGTTCTCGGCCGGCTTGGCAGTCGTCGTGGTGGTTGACGCCGTCGTCGTTGCCGCCGTCGTGGTGGCGGCCGTGGTCGTGGCCGCCGTGCTCGCGGTGGCGGTCGACGTCGTCGCCGTCGCCGTGGTCGGCGTGGTCGGAGCGGTGACTGTCACCGTCTCGGTACCGCCGAAGCCGCAGCCGGCGGCGGTCAGCGCGACGGCGGCCAGGCCAGCCGCCGCGGCGACGATGCGTGGGGTGCTCATGTGGGGATCACCTCGTTGAAGGGAATGTCGTCACGTAAGGGATTCCATGCGCCCATCCGGCGCCCTTCCCGGTGTACCCTCCGCCGTCGCCCCGCGGACGCGCGGCGGCATGACAAGAGATCTCGCATTAGGAGCCCCTGTGAGCGCATCACCGGACCCGTTCAACGCACGCTCGACCCTCTCGGCGGGTGGGAAGGACTACGCCATCTGGCGCCTCGGTGCGCTGGACGCCGACCTCTCGCGAACCCCGTTCGTCGTGAAGATCCTCATCGAGAACGTGCTGCGCAACGCCGGCGGTGAGTTCGTGGGTGAGGACGACGTGAAGGCACTTGCCGCCTGGACGCCCAACTCGGGCACCGCGCGCGAGGTGCCCCTCCTCCCCGCCCGCGTGGTGATGCAGGACTTCACCGGCGTGCCCTGCGTGGTCGACCTGGCCGCCATGCGCGACGCCATGCGTGACCTCGGCGCCGACCCCTCGCGCATCAACCCGCTGGTTCCGGCCGACCTGGTCATCGACCACTCGGTGCAGGTCGACTTCTTCGGCACCGACCACTCGTTCGAGGAGAACGTCGCCAAGGAGTACGAGCGCAACGCCGAGCGCTACGCGCTGCTGCGCTGGGCGCAGCAGGCGTTCAAGGACTTCCGCGCCGTGCCGCCCGGCACGGGCATCGTGCACCAGGTCAACCTGGAGTACCTGGCCAGCGTCGTCGCCACCCGCGAGGTCGACGGCGAGGTGCGTGCCTACCCCGACTCCCTGGTGGGCACCGACTCGCACACCACCATGATCAGCGGCATCGGCATCCTGGGCTTCGGCGTGGGCGGCATCGAGGCCGAGGCCAACCTGCTTGGCCAGCCCATCAACCTGCCGTGGCCGGTCGTGGTGGGCGTCAAGCTCACGGGCCAGCTGCAGCCGGGCGCCACGGCGACCGACCTGGTGCTCACCCTCACCGAGATGCTGCGCGCGCACGGGGTGGTGGGCAAGTTCGTCGAGTACTACGGCGACGGCCTCAGCAACATCACGCTGGCCGACCGCGCCACCATCGCCAACATGGGCCCCGAGTACGGCGCCACCACCGGAATCTTCCCGGTCGACGCCGAGGCCCTGCGCTACCTCGAGACCACCAACCGCGGGCACCTGGTGCCGCTGGTCGAGGGCTACTACCGCGAGCAGGGCATGTTCCGCGAGGACGGCGATCCCGACCCGCAGTACGACGAGCACCTCGCCCTCGACCTGGGCGACGTCGTTCCCTCGCTGTCGGGCCCGCGCCGCCCGCAGGACCGCGTGGTGCTGCCCGAGGTGGGCAACCGCTTCATGCAGGAGTACCCCGAGGGCATGCACCAGAACGGCGGCGGCCGCCACTACGACACCGTGCCGGTGGAGATCGACGGCGAGACCACCGAGTTCGGCCCCGCGTCGGTGGCCATCGCGGCCATCACCTCGTGCACCAACACGTCGAACCCGTACGTGATGGTGGGCGCTGGCCTGGTGGCCAAGCGCGCCGTCGAGAAGGGCCTCACGGTGGATGCCACCGTCAAGACCTCCTTCGCGCCGGGGTCCCAGGTGGTCACCGGCTACATGGAGAAGTCGGGCCTCATGACGTACCTCGACCAGATCAAGTTCAACCTGGTCGGGTACGGCTGCACCACCTGCATCGGCAACTCGGGCCCCCTCGACGAGCCGGTCACCAAGGCCATCGAGGACAACGGCCTCGTGGTGGCCGCGGTGCTCTCGGGCAACCGCAACTTCGAGGGCCGCGTGAGCCCGCACGTGAAGGCCGCCTTCCTGGCATCGCCGCCGCTGGTGGTGGCGTTCGCCCTGGCCGGCCGCGTGGACATCGACCTCACCACCGAGCCCATCGGCACGGGCAGCGACGGCCAGCCCGTGATGCTGTCCGACATCTGGCCGTCGGCCGACGAGGTGCGCGAGATCGTGGAGGCCACCATCGACGCCGACCTCTTCAAGGAGTACTACGCGTCGGTGTTCGACGGCGATGCCCGCTGGCAGGCCATCCCGGTTCCGGCCGGCGACACCTACGCGTGGGACTCCGACAGCACCTACGTGCAGCTGCCGCCGTTCTTCGAGGGCCTCACGCCCGACGCCCCGGGCGTCACCGACATCGAGGGCGCCCGTGCCCTCGCGGTGCTGGGTGACTCGGTCACCACCGACCACATCTCGCCCGCCGGTGTGATCCCGGTCAACTCGCCTGCCGGCGAGTACCTCATCTCGAAGGGCGTGGAGCCGCGCGACTTCAACTCGTTCGGGTCGCGCCGCGGCAACCACGAGGTGATGATGCGCGGCACCTTCGGCAACATCCGCCTGCGCAACGCGCTGGCCGGTGGCAAGGAGGGCAACTGGACCGAGCACGTCACGACCGGGGACATCATCCCGATCTACGACGCCTCCATGCGCTACCAGGCGGACGGCGTGCCGCTCGTCGTGCTGGCCGGCAAGGAGTACGGATCCGGATCGAGCCGCGACTGGGCCGCCAAGGGCACCGCGCTGCTGGGCGTGCGCGCCGTCATCGCGCAGTCGTTCGAGCGCATCCACCGCGGCAACCTGGTGGGCATGGGCGTGCTGCCCCTGCAGTTCCTCGAGGGCGAGTCGGCTGAGAGCCTGGGCCTGTCCGGGCACGAGACCTTCTCGATCCACGGCCTGGCCGACATGGAGCCCCGCGCCATCCTCACGGTGGAGCTGGGCGACGGCCGCCAGTTCCAGGTGCAGAGCCGCATCGACGGCCCCAACGAGATGAACTACCTGCGCAACGGGGGCATCCTGCCCACCGTGCTGCGCCGCCTCTACAAGGAGAGCGCCGCGGCCTGACCCCGCACCCCGGTGCCAGGCACTTAACCGAAGGGCCCGCTTAGGCGGGCCCTTCGCGTTTCGGGTCACGAGCCCGCGCCGGCGCCCCGCACGGGGGCGGGGGCTGCGGGCTACTCGATGCCGTCGGCGGCCGCGTCGACTACCGCACGCAGCTGCGTGGCAAGGCCGGGGCGGGCGGCCAGGGTGCCCGGGGCGCCCTCAGGGCCCGTGGGCAGGTCCTGCACGGTGCCGCCCGCGGCGATGACGATGACGGCGCCGGCCGCGACGTCCCAGGCGTTGACGCCGAACTCGTAGTAGGCGTCGAGGCGGCCACAGGCCACCCAGGCCATGTCGAGGGCGGCCGACCCGCCGCGGCGCATGTCGCGCACGTGCGGGATGACGCCCGACAGGCGCAGCGCCTGGCGGCGGCGGCGCACGGCGTCGTATCCGAAACCGCTGCCGATGAGCGCCTGACCCAGATCGTCGGACGGAGCCAGCTGCAGCACCTGGCCGTTCAACTGCGCGGGCCCGCCGCGCACGGCGCTGAAGGTCTCGCCGCGAATGGGGTCGTGCACCACGCCCATCAGTCCGCCCTGGTCGTCGTAGCAGGCGATGCTCACGGCCCACTGGGGGTAACCCCAGAGGTAGTTGGTGGTGCCGTCCAGGGGGTCCACCAGCCAGCGCAGCCCCGTGGTGCCCTGCTCGGCCTCACCGGACTCCTCGGAGAGGATGGCGTCGCCCGGGCGCTCGGCGCGGATCATGCCGAGGATGGTCCCGTCGGCCTCGCGGTCGGCGTCGCTCACCAGGTCGGTGGACGTGCTCTTGGCCGTTATGCCCTCGGCCGGGCGCTCGAAGCGCGCCATCAGCTGCTGGCCGGCGATGCGCGCGGCGCGCAGCGCGATGTCCAGGGCCTGGGCTGCGTCTGATGGGTCGGTCGTCACGAGGCGGCATCCTACGCACCGCACGGCGGCGCGCCGCGCTACCCTCCCGCCCGTGACCGAGACCGTGAACCTCATCTCCCCGCGCGGCTACTGCGCAGGCGTCGAGCGCGCCATCGAAACCGTCGACCGCCTGCTGGAAGAGCGCGGCGCACCCGTGTACGTGCGCGGCGAGATCGTGCACAACCAGTACGTGGTGCGCACCCTGGCCGACAAGGGCGCCGTGTTCGTCGACACGCCGGAAGAGGTGCCCGAGGGCAGCGTGATCGTTCTGTCAGCGCACGGCAGCGCGCCCGACATCTACGAGCGCTGCGCCGCGCGCGAGCTCGAGGTGATCGACGCCACCTGCCCGCTGGTGAGCAAGGTGCACGCCGAGGTGCGTCGCTTCGCCGGGAAGGGCGCCACGGTGCTGCTGGTGGGCCACCAGGATCACGACGAGGTCATCGGCACGCGCGGTGAGGCGCCCGATCGGGTGATCGTGGTGGAGGATGTCGCCCAGGCCGAGATCGTCGAGGTTCCCGACCCCGAGAACGTGGCGCTCACCACCCAGACCACCCTGTCGCTCGACGACACCACCGAGATCATCGCGGTGCTCAAGCGCCGCTTCCCCGCGCTGCAGTCACCGGCGTCCAGCGACATCTGTTACGCCACGCAGAACCGGCAGGACGCCGTGAAGGCATCCGTCGAGCAGACCGCGGCCGAGCTCGTGCTGGTGGTGGGCTCGCAGAACTCATCGAACTCGCAGCGTCTGGTGGAGGTCGCCCGCGCGGGGGGCGCCCGGAGCCATCTCATCGATGGCGTGGCCGATCTGGACCCCGCGTGGCTGGAGGGCCAGCCCCGGGTCGCGCTCACCGCAGGTGCCTCCGCGCCCGAGGTGCTGGTGCGCGAAGTGCTGGATTTCCTCGAAACGCGTGGGTACGCCCGCCAGGGCAATGAGGTCCCAACGGACGAGGGCGTCGTGTTCGCGCTCCCGCCGCAAGTACGCTAGGCACATGCGTCGTTCCATATGCCTTGCGGCGCTCGCCGTGCTGGCCCCGTCGGGGGTGGCGCTGGCGGGCGTTCCAGACTGCACCAGCGGGTCGTGCAGCGTCACGCCCGACGCCGCCACGTGGGCGCAGGTGGCCAAGGGCGTGCAGGGTGGCAGCGTCGCCTACCCGCGCAACGCGCAGGGCGCCGTGCTGCAGCGCGTCAACCTCACCACGCAGGAACCGGTGAGCGACTCGGAGGAAACGCTCTGCGACGGGCGTCAGGAGGCCACGGCCCGTTACCGCTGGCGTGGCAGGTCGGTCACGTTCCGCAACGTCACGGCCACGGGCACCGACTGCACCACGGGCGACCCGCTCAGGTTCCGGTGCACCACGGCCACCATCACGGGCCTCGGGCGCACACGCGACTGCACCAGCAGCACCTGGCGCATCATCACCTGGGGCGGCTACGTGCTCGGCGTGGGCGGGCGGTACGAGATCAGCGGCCCCCGCTCGTTCCCGGTGGTGGCCATGGCCCGGTCGGTGCGCTAGTCGCGCAGCAGCAGGGGGCCGTCCACCACCAGGTCGGACGGCACGCGCCCGGCCAGGTCTGCGGCGTCCTGGGCGTAACGGGGATCGATCTCGATGGGGTGCAGGCTGGCGCCGTCGTCGCCCCGCGCAACCGTGGTGCCCTGCTGCTGCAACCAGCGCGCTGCGCGATCGACCATGGCCGCACGGCAGGTGGCCGGCGAGTCGGCGCCCTCGGCGTTCTTCACCGGGGCGAAGCGCTCGTCGCGCGCCATCTCCACGGTCGCCGTGCGCGCGGCCAGCGGCAGGGCATCGAACATGAACGCCTCGAACTTCACTGCGGCCACGTCGCCGTCCACCGTGGCCACCGTCTTGTCGGCGCGATGGAATGGCAACGGGGCCTGACCTGTGGCCAGGCGGGTGGCGAACGCGCGGTCCAGGCAGTGCACCCCGGTGGACCCCGCCCAGTACAGCAACCCACCGGCGTCGTCCCTCGCGGCCTCCAGCTCGGCCGGCAGGTCGGTGTACTCCACCAGCGCCGTGCGACCGTCCACCATGGCCATCACGCCCATGCGATCCTGCGGCCCCGACTTCGCCACCACCAGCGTGGACATCTCGGCGCGGGCCAGCACGTGACACCCGATGAACTCGGGGTCGGCCGGGCGCATGAGCGGGTTGTCCACCTGCATGGTCATGATCACGTCGATTCCGCGCTCCTCCAGGTCACCCAGGATCGCCGCGTGGCCCATGGCCCGGAAGATGCCCCCGTGGCCGTCGGGCGACAGCGCCAGCCGGTCGGGGGCCACGCGGAGGATGTCGCCGGTCCCGCGGTCGACCGCGGGCAGCATGCCCTGCACGAACTGCGTGACCGACCCGGGCTCGAGCCCGAACAGGAAGTGCTGGTCAAGGAATGCGCGGGTCCCGGCGTCGTTGCCGTCAGACGTCATGAGGTACCAGGGCAGGTCGCATCCGTAGCGCCTGCGCGTGGCACCCACGCCGGCCGCGTGCACCTCGAACAGGCTCGCGTCGCTGATGGGCCCGATGGGGAACATGCCCTTGGGGTGATCGAACCCCAGGCGGGTGCCCTGCCCCCCTGCCAGCAGCACCACCGCCACGCGGCCATCGCGAAGCGCCTGCTCGCCGGCATCGAACGCCATGCGCCTGTGCGCGCGGCCGGCGTCGTCTGCGGGCAGGCGGTCGACCTCGGCGGGCCCGACCTCGGGCAGCCCGGGCGGCTCGGGGGTTGTCACCAACTGGTCCACCAGACGCGTCACCAGCGACAGGTCGATGGACGCCACCTGCAAGGCCAGGCGATCGGCCTGCTCGGGTGGCAGCGCGCGGAGGGCGTCGGCCAGCCGTTGCTGGCCGACGCCCTCCAGCTCGCCGATGATCAGGTCGCTCACGCCGCGGTGAGGCAGACCTTGATGACGCCCTCCTCGCGGGACTGCATCTTGCGGTAGCCGTCCGCGGCGTCCTCCAGCGACAGCTCGGTGGTCAGCACCGGAGCCGGGTCGAGCCTGCCGGCCTTCACGGCGTCGAGCAGCTCGGGGAAGTACTTGGGGCCCGGCACCAGGCCGCCCGTGATGGTGATGTTGCGCAGGAACTGGTCGAACCAGTTGATCTCGGGCACGTTCTGCATGAAGTGGTCCATGCCGAGGCAGCCGATCGCGCCGCCCGCGCGCACGGTGGCGTGCGCCGCGGCCATCGACGACTTGCCGCTGATGGAGTCGATCACCACGTGGGCGCCCTCGCCATTGGTCATCTCCATCACCTGCTCGCGGATCTCCTCGGTGTCGCGCGACGTCACCACGCCGGTGGCGCCCAGCGTGCGGGCCACCTCGAGGCGGTCCTCGTGGTGGCCGAGGCAGATGATGTTGGTTCCGTCGAGTGCCGACGCGCCGTGCACCGAGCACAGGCCCACGGCGCCGTCGCCGATGACCACCACGTTGTAGCCCGGCTTCATCCCGGCGGTGCGCAGCCCGTGCCACGCCGTGGACATCACGTCGACCAGCGGCAGCATGGTCTTCTGGCGGTCCATCCCCGAGAGCTCCTCGGGCATGGGGATGAGCGTGGTGGACGCCAGCGGCACGCGCACGTACTCGCTCTGGCCGCCCTGCACCAGGCCGTCGTGCTGCCAGGTGCGCGGCGCCCAGCCGAACAGCGACCACGAGTTGCACGACGAGTGCAGCTGCTCGTGGCACATGGGGCAGGTGCCGTCGAGGATCGAGCACGACGCCAGCACGCGGTCGCCCGGGCGCAGGTTGGTGACCTCCGCGCCCACCTCCTCGACGGTGCCGATGAACTCGTGCCCAAGGCGCGAGCCGGGCTCGAACCCGAAGGCGGAGCCGGCGTTGAGGATGTGCAGGTCCGATCCGCAGATGCCGGCCATGGTGACCTTCACCAGTGCATCGGTCGGCTTCTCGATGGCGGCGTCCGGAACATTGTCGACGCGGACGTCCTGGTCACCATGAAAGGTCAGGCCACGCATGTGTGATCTCCCCGGGTAGGCATGCGAACTGCGCCTAGTATCGCCCACGGGTCGCGTGCCGTGGCCCTTTTGCGGACGACCCGGAGGAAATCCCGCATGGCTGCGACACGTGTGTGCTTCGTCTGCCTGGGCAACATCTGCCGCAGCCCCACCGCCGAGGCGATCCTGGCGCACCGCCTGCAGTTCGACGACCTGGGCGTGCACCTGGAGGTCGAGAGCGCGGGCACGGGCGACTGGCACGTGGGCCACCCGGCCGACGAACGGGCCCGGGCCGAGGCCGAGAGGCGCGGCATCGCGATGACCGGCACGGCCCAGCAGTTCACCGAGGGCGACTTCGATCGCTTCGACATCGTGCTGGCAATGGACTCCACGAACCTCGAGACCCTGCGCGCCCTCGCCCCCACCCCCGAGGCCGCCGCCAAGGTGCATCTGCTTCGCGAGTTCGACCCACAGGCTCATGGCGACCTCGACGTGCCCGACCCCTACTTCGGCGGGCAGGACGGCTTCGTGGATGTGTTCGACATGGTCGACCGCTCGATCACGGGCCTCATCGGCCACATCGGCAGCACGCGCGGGTAGCCGTGGGCCAGCTGGACCCCTCGCACATCGCGCGCCTGGCGGGGGCAGACGTCCACACCACGCGGCGCGTTCCCGGTGGATCCACCAGCGACGCCGTGCGAATGGACCTGCTGGATGGCCGGTCGGTGTTCGTGAAGCACACCCGCAACGCACCGCGCGGCATGTTCCGGGCCGAGGCCGAGGGGCTGGCATGGCTGGCGGCGCCCGGGTCCATCCACGTGCCGGCAGTCATCGGCGTGGATGCCGACTGGATCGCCCTCGAGTGGATCGAGCAGGGAGAGCGCACCCCGGCGACCGACGAGGCCCTGGGTCGCGGGCTGGCGCGCATGCACCGCGCCGGCGCCGAGGCCTTCGGCGCGCCATGGCCGGGCTTTGCCGGGTCGGTGCCTGTGCCCAACGAGCCACTCGACGACTGGCCGGCGTTCCTGGCCGAGCGCCGGCTGATCCCCGTGGCCCACGCCGCGGGACTGCCGCTCGACATGCAGCGACGCCTCGACGACGTCCTGGCGCGGCTGCCCGACCTGCTCGGCCCATCCGAGCCCCCGTCACGACTGCACGGCGATCTCTGGGCAGGCAACCACCTGACCGACGTCGACGGCCGCCCCGTGCTCATCGACTGCGACGCCTACGGCGGCCACCGCGAGGTGGACATCGCCATGATGCTGCTGTTCGGCGGCTTCGGCGACCGCGTCATCGCCGCCTACGACGAGGATTTCCCCCTGGCCCCCGGCTGGCGCGATCGCGTGGAGGTCAACCAGCTGCTCCCCCTGCTGGTGCACTGCGCCATGCTCGGCGCGGCCTGGTTCGATCGCACGGACGACGTGCTGAAGAGCCTGGCGTAGCACCCCGCGGGTGATGGGCCCCGCGGGCGTCCGAGCCGGGGATCCTGCATTTGCGGCCCCCGCAAATGCCGATCCCGTTTCGCCGAGGAGCCCGCGGGGCCCATCACCCGCGGGGTGTCCCGGTTCCCGGCGCCCCGGGGCGCTACATCAGGCCGGCGCGCTCCAGCACGTCGGCGGGGTCCATCACCAGGCCGATGAAGAACTCGCCGAACTCCCCGAAGCGGGTCGACACCTCGTCGAAGCGCATCTCGTAGACGATCTCCTTGAGGGCGGCGAGGTCGTCGCTGAACAGCGTGACCCCCCACTCCCAGTCGTCGAGGCCGGTTGATCCGGTGATGAGCTGGGTCACGCGCCCCGCGAACTTCCGGCCCAGGGTGCCGTGGCCCATCATCAGCGCCTTGCGCTCGTCGAACGACAGGGCGTACCAGTTGTCGGCGCCCTCACGGCGCTTGCTCATGGGGTAGAAGCACAGCAACTTGCGCACGGGCAGGTCGGGGTGCACGCGCATCTGGCGGTAGTGCTCGATTCGCTCGCGCCACTCGGCCAGCCTGCCCTCGACGTCGTCCTCGCCAAGCTCCACCAGCCGGGCGCGCTCGTCGTCCTCGGTGGCGCGGTACTCGCTCTCCTCGGTGATGGAGAGGTACGAGTAGGTCACCTCCACCGGCCCCGACGTGATGCCCTTCACCGCGATGTCGAGGTCGTGGATGTTGGGCGCCACCAGCATGAACCCCAGGTCGGCGCGGCCGCCCACCACCGAGAAGGCGCGAACCTGGTTCTCGGGTGCGGCCTGCTCGAAGGCCCTGAGCGCGGCCTGGATGCCGATGCCCGTTCCCTCATCGGGCAGGGCCCGCAGGATCACATGTGCCACTCCCCAGCCTCGGCTGGGCACGACGGGTTCGGGTGCGCTGCTCACGTGGGTGAACGATAGCGTGGTGGGGTGACCGACCCCGACCAGTTCGACCCGGGTGGGCGCTTCCGCGCCGAGGTGGCCGCATCGCGGCTGGTCGACCCCATGCCCGGCATCGATGTACTGGCCGCCAACCTGGGCGTGCCGGTGGACGACGTCGTTCACCACGCCCTCGTGCAGTGGAGCAGCGCGGGCGCGGAGGCGCTCATGGCCGCCCCGCCCGAGATGCTGGTGGCGCTGCGCGACGCCGCTGATGCCGGCGACGTGCACCGCGTCCAGGGCATCGTGGCCGCCCTGCTGGCCGGGTGGGATTCATGAGGCTGCCGTGGCCCGACCCCGACCCCATCGGCCCCGGCCAGGAGTCGGTATGGGACTACCCCCGTCCGCCCCGCGTCGAGCAGAGCGACCGGCACGTGGTGGTGCAGCTGGGCGACGTCGTGCTGGCCGACACCCGCCGCGCGTGGCGCGTCATGGAGACCAGCCACGCGCCCTCGTGGTACCTGCCGCCAGACGACATCGCCATGCACCACCTGAGGCAGGCCCCGGGCCGCAGCCTGTGCGAGTGGAAGGGCCAGGCCGATTACCTCGACGTGGCGGTCGACGAGATCGTGGTGCCACGGGCGGCGTGGCGCTACCGCAACCCGGTGCCCGCCTTCGCCCCGATCGCCGGCCACATCGCGTTCTACCCGGGTGCGGTGGAGTGCACGGTGGACGGCCAGGCAGCGGTTCCCCAGCCCGGGGGCTTCTACGGGGGGTGGATAACGCCAGATGTGGTGGGCCCGTTCAAGGGCGGCGAGGGGACCCTGGGCTGGTGATCAGCCCCGCGGGCGCCTGAGCGGGATCGCCTGGCGGAAGCGGAAGACGTCGTCGGGATCGAACCTGCGGCGGGTGTCGATGAGCCGGTCGAGGTTGCGCCCGTAGTACACGCCGGGGCGACCACGCTGGTCGGAGTCGATGTAGTTCACGTACTTCTGGCCGCACACGTGGGGCCGCAGGCCGGCCTCGAACCTGCGCAGCCATCGCACCGACTGCTCCTGCTGGTCGGGGCCGGTCCAGTAGGCCACGTATTGCATCGAGAAGCGCATGTCGCGGTGGGCGAAGGCGGTGGCAGTGGGCGACACCTCGTTGATGACCCCGCCGTAGGAATCCATGATGATCTCGCCGGTGCCACCGGCCTGCGCCTGGCGGGCGGCGATCTGGTCGCGCATCACCTCGGCCGCGGCGCGGGTGATGGGCTGTGACTCGCGCACGTAGTCCGACTTCCCCCACATGAAGGGCCGGGTGATGAGCCCGTTGGGGTTCATGGAGCGACGCGCGCACTGTTCCCTTGCGGGGTGGGTGCACTGCGCCCAGTACTGCACCAGCGACGCGTACGAGGCCGGTGTGATGCTGCGCCCGCTTGGCGTGACCTGCGCAAGGAAGGGCGCCAATTCGGCATTCAGCGCGGCCTGGTCGCCGAACACCTGGCCCGACACCTGACAGATGGGGTTCGCGCCGCCCGCGCTGGTCACCAGGCTGCACAGCGTGAACATCTCGGGGCCCGTGCGGTGTGCCCAGTCCTGCCAGGCGAGCACCACGTCGGGGGCGTCGGCCCAGGGGAACGACAGCACGAAGTGCGTGGCCGGGTCAGTGGGATGCGTGCGGATGTCGTACGAGGTGATGACGCCGAAGTTGCCGCCCCCGCCGCCGCGGCATGCCCAGAAGAGGTCGCGCTCGCTGCGGGCGTTGACCTCACGCAGGCGGCCGTCGGCCGTGACGATGCGGAAGCCCTGCACGTTGTCCGACAGCGGCCCCCACCGGCGGGCCACCCAGCCCAGCCCGCCGCCCTGCGCCAGCCCGCCGACCGACACCGTGGGGCATGTACCCCCGGGGATCGTGAGGCCGTAGGGGGCGAGTTCGCGGTAGGCCACGCCCAGGGCCGTGCCACCGCCGATGCGCGCATACGGCACCGCACCGCGCTGCGGCATCACCGCCGCCATGTTGGTGAGGTCGACGATGAGGCCGTCGTTGATGGTCGAATACCCCTGGTACGAGTGACCACCGGCGCGCGCGGTTATCGGGATGTCGTGGCGGGCCGCCCAGCGCACCGCCTGCTGCACGTCGCGCTCGTCCACCGCGTACAGCACGCCGTACGGGCGCCGGCCATCGAACCGCTGGTTCCACAGCTGCGCGGCCACCATCAACCCGGAGTCCTGGCGCGTCACCACCACCCCGCGGGTGGCCGCCCGCAGCTCACGCATGAGCCGCGCGTACCCCGATGCCCGGTTGGCCGCCGCCGAGGTCCACGAGGGCAGGGCGAGCGCAGCGGCGGCAGCGGTGCCACCGAGCACGAACGAGCGGCGGGTGACCCTGGGGGCGTCCATGGCCGGACGCTACGCCCTGATGCGCTTCACCGTCGTCGAGGTGACCACATAGAGATTGCCCGCGCGGTCCTCGCCGAACGAGGTGACCCCGGGGATGCGCCCGATCTCGCCGGTCATCTCGCGTGGCGTGCCGGGGGATGCGGCGTCGACCGACCACGACCTGCCGCTGCACCAGTCGGCGTACACGTACCGCCCTGCGAGCGATGGCACCGCCGTGCCGCGGTACACGTAGCCGCCCGTCACCGAGCAGCCCTCGTCGTGCGTGTACTCGGCCACGGGGCCGGTCTCGCGGGCGGTGCGGGGGCCGCCCTTCAGGTCGATGGTGCCCTCGCGGCGGCTCCAGCCGAAGTCGAGGCCCGACTGCCCCGCGCGCATCACATCGACCTCCTCGCGATCGTTCTGGCCCACGTCGCCGATCCAGAGATCACCTGAGGCGCGGTCGAATGTGATGCGCCACGGGTTGCGCAGGCCGAGTGCCCAGATCTCGGGGCGCGCACCTGCCACGTCGACGAATGGGTTCCCCGCAGGGATCGAATAGCCGCGGCCGGCCGATCGGCGCGAGGGGTCGATGCGAAGCACCTTCCCGAGCAGGCTGGCGGTGCTGCCGGCCACGTTGCCGGGGTCCCGCTGCCCGCCGCCGTCACCCAGCGCCACGTACAGCATGCGGTCGGGGCCAAACGCGAGCGCGCCGCCGTTGTGGTTGGCGTACGGCTGGCGCTGCGTCAGCACCACGCGCGCCGTGCGGGTGGACACCCGGCGCGCGCCCGGCCTGGTTCGGAACTCCACCACGCGGGTGTCGCCCCTGCGGTTCGTGTAGTTCACGTACAGGCGACCCGAGCGCGCGAAGTCGGGGGCGAAGGCCAGGCCCAGCAGACCCTGCTCCAGCCCCTCCGAGCCCACGCGGTCGCGGATGTCCAGCCACGCCGCCCCTGGTCGCCCGGCCGTGATGGGCCGAACCACGCCGGTGCGCTCCACCACCAGCAGGCGCTGCTCACCGGGCGCCTGCACCACGCCCACAGCGGATTCGAAGCCGGATCCCACAGGCGTCAGCCCCACCGACGACGCCGTGCCGGCGGCGGCGAGAACGCCGATGACCGACGCGGCGATGACGACGGCATGCCTCATGCCCCGACGGTATCGCGCCGCGGGCCGGAGGCAGGCGGAAGAGGTGCTAGTTGACCTCGGCCGGCTCGATGACCGGCTGCACCACGCGGCTCACCGTCACCGGCAGCAGGCGCACGAACGCGTTGAGCTCGGGCACGGAGGCGTCGCGCTTGATGCCATCGACCAGGCGCAACAGCACGGCGACCTCGCGGGGACCGAGATCCGGGATGACCGGCTCGAGGGCCTCGACGAGCTCGCCCCGGATGCCGGGGTCGATCTCGGCAAGTGCGGATTCCAAATCGGGCGGCAGCGCATCTGACATGCCCGTCATTCTAGCCGACGTCGGCCACATGACCCGGGGGCCCGTGCCCGCGCGACGGCCCGAGGGCAGCCTGAAGTCGCAGCATGCGGGCGATGACCGCCTGGTGGGCCTCCGACGGAATGGCCCTGCCGGCGGCCCTGGCACCCGCCAGCGCACGCAGCGCCAGGTCGAGGGCCGGCCCGGTCGCCATGGGGGTCACCGCCATGCTGGCGCGCGCGAGCGGGCCCATGACCTCCCGCTCGAGCCTGCCCGGCACCATGTCGGGCAGGAAGAAGGCGTCCCTGAGAAGGGGTCCTGCCGCGCCGTTATCCACCAGCGCCACCAGGGGCGCGACCCGCCCGCACTCCCGGGCGATCGCCACGATCACCTGCTGCTGGTCGTCACCCGGCCCACGCCAGGCCCCGGCGAGGCGAGGGTGAACCAGCGCATTCACCGCGGGCGACGCGGGACGGCACCCTCCCCACTGCCGCCTCGCCGCCTGCGCCGCAGGGGGCGGCAGCACGGCCGAGCACGCGGCCAGCACATCGCGGGCGGCAGATGTGCCCGCGCGCCCGAGTGCCCCCACAAGGCGCAGCAGCACCGGGGGCGGCAGCACCAGGGCGACCTCCTCGATGACGGCCTCCACCAGGTGGGCGCGGCGCAGCGCCAGGACCTCACGCGCCAGGTCGTCGGGTCTGGCCAGCCAACCCCGCGGGCCGGGCGTGCGACTGGCGAATCGGTGAAGCG
This sequence comes from uncultured Bifidobacterium sp., assembly GCA_964541555.1. Classification (GTDB taxonomy): domain Bacteria; phylum Actinomycetota; class Thermoleophilia; order Miltoncostaeales; family Miltoncostaeaceae; genus SYFI01. The sequence continues at coordinate 17,328 of CAZIQQ010000032.1, forward strand.
CCGCCTCGCCGTCGAGTTGCGACGCCAGGTCGTCAAGGCACTCGCGGGTATCCGCGGCATTCGGCTGCCACGACCGGGCGAGGCCCTCCTCCACCGCGCGCCGCGCCCCGACCTCGTCACCGGCATCGAGGCACATGAGCGCCCTCCGGTAGCTCTCTGCGGGATCGGCGGATGCTGGCGCGGGCACGCAGGCACCGTATGAGCGGCATGCGCGCGCGGGGTGCACGCACCGCAACGAATTACGCGCGGATCGTCACCGGGGTTCCGCCGCGCACGATGCGCGTGAGGCGCAGTATGTCGGCGTTGCGCATGCGGATGCATCCGTGGCTCACCGACTGGCCGATGAGCTCGGGCAGGCTGGTGCCGTGGATCGCCACGCGCCCATTGCCACCGGCGAACTCGTTGAGCGTCTCCGAGAACGCCGTGAGCGGCAGCACCATGGGGCCGAGGAACGCCTTGGGGTCGCCCGTGGGGATGACCTCTGCCACCGCGAACCGGCCCGTAGGTGTGGGGTTCTCGGCCGTCCCGACGGCAACCCGGTAGCGCTGCACCACCTTGCCCCCGCGCAGCAGGCGCAGGCTGCGGTCGGAGACGTCGATCTCGATGCGCACCGTGATGGGCCTGAACACCATGTCCGATGCGCGCACCCAGCCCATGCTGCCGTTCGGCCGCACGGGCATGAGCACCTGCACCCAGCGCTTGCCTGCCACCACCTTGACGCCGCGCACCTGAAGCCACACGGGGCCCGCGCCCAGCGGGGCGATGGGCTGCAGCAGGCGCAGGGGCTTGCCACCCGGCCCCGGGTTGGCACGGGCCGTGGCCACCACCAGCAGCCGTCCGGCCCACGACACCCTGGCGTTCGGCGGGGCCACGGGCGACCACGGAGCCGTGGGGCGTGTGGGCTTGGTGGGCTGCGGGGTCGGAACAGGCGCCGGCGCCGGGGCAGGGTCGTACATGCCCTGGCCGGCCGCCGTCACGGTTGCGGCCAGCAGCGCGGCGGCGGCGGTTGCGATGATCCGCGTGGTGCGCACGCCTGAAAGGTATTACAGCCGGCGCCCGCCGAGCGATGAGCCGGTTGGGCCGCACCGTGCGATCATGCACCCATGGGCCTCGCCACGAGCGGCATCGTTCTTCCCGCCGCCACCGGCTTCTTCGCGTCGATCGGCGACTGGGCTGCCGAGTACGGCTACCTCGCCATCTTCCTCGTGGTGGCGGGTGACGGCATCGTGCCCATCCTCCCGGGCGAGACATCCATCGTCGCCGGCGCGGTGTTCGCCGCATCAGGCGACCTGTACCTGTGGGCCGTGATCCTCGTGGGAACCGTCGGCGCCGTGGTGGGCGATTCCATCGCCTACTGGATCGGCCGGGGTGGTGGACCCTGGATCAGGGGTGCGCTGGTGCGCATGGCGGGCGAGAAGCGCACCAGGTCGGCCGAGGGCATGGTGCGCCGCCAGGGCCCCGCGCTGGTGTTCACCGGGCGGTTCCTCCCGGGAATCCGCATCGGCATCAACATCGCCTGCGGCGCAGGGCAGATGTCGTACCGGCGGTTCCTGCTGTTCGACGCCGCCGGGGCCCTCTGCTGGTCGCTGCAGGCGGCGCTCATCGGCTACTTCGCGGGAAAGGCCTTCGCCGACCAGGTATGGGTGGCGCTGGCGGTGGCAATCGGCGTGGCGATCATGGTGGGCTTCATCGTGCTCATCCGCGAGCGCCGGATGGTCGCCCGGGAAGAGGCCATCGAGGCATCCGAGGCCCGTGCAGAGGCAATGGCGCAGGGCGAGCCCCTGGCGCCGGAGGCCGGTAACGTGACGCCCGACGTACCGACCCCCGTCGCCGAGGAGCCCGCGTGAGCATGCGCCGTCCTGCACTAGTCATCGCCTGTGCGACCGCATTGGCCGCCACATCCACGGCGCTCGCAGATGGCGGGGGCACGTCGTGGCAGTCCACGGCCTCGCTGGCCGGGGCGTGGACTGGCACGGCCACCAGCACCACGGACACCTCATTCACCTTCCCGATCGCCGCGACGGTGGGCGTGGCGGTCACGGGTCGCCCCACCGGAACCGTGGACCTCGGGGCGCCGGTCAACTGCTCGGGCACGTGGGTTCCGGTGTCCACCCGCGGCGCCGTGAGCACGTTCGCGGAGCAGATCACGTCGAAGACCGGGGACACCTGCGTGAACAGTGGCGTCGTGCGGCTGTCGGCTGCCAGCGGCGGGCGCCTGAGATACGTGTGGACCAAGGGCGATGCGGGCAGCGTGGCCTACCTCGAGCCCGTGGGTGTGTCGGGCCGCTGGGTGGGCACCA
>CAZIQQ010000033.1:0-19394 GCA_964541555.1 uncultured Bifidobacterium sp.
GGAACGAGAAGGTGACCTCCGCCGGGCGGTTGAGATCGACGGTGACCCTGCCCGCGCCCCCGCGCGGCGATCCGGCCACCAGCGCCGTGATGCGCGGCACCGCCGACGACCGGTTCGAGCCGGATGTGCGCCGCCCGGGTGCCTGCCCGTCAGCGCCTCCGTCGGGATCCGCGCCGACCGGGACGTCGTCACCCGCATCGGGGGACGGCTGGCGCATGGGCACGAGAGCCACCGATGAGGCCTGCGAGCAGTTGCCCACCCGGTCGCATGCCCGGAGCAGCAGGGTGCCGCCGGCGGACTCGGCGTCGACCCACGCGGATTGCCCACCGATGAACTGCCATGAGCCCCGCGATCCGTCGTCGGAAATCAGCAGCGACTCGTAGTAGCTCACGCCCGACTGCGAGTCGGACGACACGCCGAAGCCCACCTGCGCGCCGTCCGGGCCCACCTCGACCGATGCGGTGGCGGGCACCGGCTTCGTCGGCGCCGAGGTGTCCTTGCGGATCGTCACGGTGGTCGTGGCGCCGCTCATCGAGTTGGCCGTGCGACGGAAGGCCTGGATGGCCACGATGTCGCTGGTGGGAAGCGCGGCCGGCGCCGCCTGGTACGAGGTCCAGCTGCCACCCGCGTACTGGAAGCGCACCATCGAGGTACTGCCCGACGATGTATCGGAGGAGGCCGGGGTGACCTGAGCGGTCTGGCCCGAGCCGGGAAGGCGCCACCCGTCGGCCGTGACGCCCCAGCCGGCCATGCCCACGGTGGGCGCGGGAAGGCGGGTGACCGTGAACGCCGGGCCGCTGCACGAGAACACCGTGCCGTCCCACTCGGTCACCTGCACGCGCCAGTTCCAGGCGCCGGCGGCGAGATACGACGGCGTTGCGATGCTGGCGCTGGTGGTGCGCGCTCCCGACGACCGCACGGTGGCACTGGACAGCGTGGTGAAGGCGCCGCCTGCGGCCGGCTGCACCTGAACGCGGGCGGTGCCGTTCTGCAGCAGTGTGCTGCCCAGGGCCCAGGTGAACCCCGCGGCGTCGGTGCCCGCCCCGAACACCGCGCCACTCGCAGTGCACGACGCCCCGGTGGTACCCGCCGAGGCAATCGGTGCCACTGCGCCCACGACGGCCATGGCCACTGCGACGAGCGGGGCTGAGCGGGAGGTCTTCACCCCTGCGATCGTCCCGCATCAACCCACCCGCAGGGGGGGGATGCAAACCCCCTTTACGTGGGGGGCCGGAATGCTTACAAAGCGCTCATGAAATCGGCGCCGCGGGAGGCGCTCCCACCGACGTCGCGAGCACCGCGACACCGGGCAGGCCGCCCCGGCCCCGGGGCGCCGTGAGGTCGATGAGCGCATATGCGGTGTCGTCGCCGCGGTCGCCCACGAGCAGGCGCCGGTCGGGGTCGGCCTGGTGCGCCAGCAGGTAGCGGCCGGGGGCCACTCCGGAGAGGTCGATGTACTGGAACTCCACGAAGGCCGCGTAGTCGTCGGCGTACCCCACATCGATGCCCATGCGCATGCGCATGAGGCCGGGCAGGTACCGCCCGCAGTTGTGGTTGATCGCAGGCATGGCGGGCGTTCCCGGCACCGGGGGGGTCACCTGATACCGGCTGCCCAGGCAGAAGCCGACCTTGCGCGACAACGCCACGCGCGCCCCGGTGGCGGGATCACGCAGGTCGAAGCGGTCGAAGGCCTGGAGGTGCCAGTGGTTGTGACCGCCGGGCTGGTAGCGCAGGCGCGCCGACAGCGGCACCTGCACCACCGAGCCGTCCGCGCGCCGCAGCTCCTGCGTCACTGCCATCAGGCGCTGCCCGCGATCGCGGCGGCCGTTCACCACGAGCGGCCCCTGCCCCACGTTGGCGACCGCCGAACGGAACACCAGCGCGGGCTGGCCGCCCGCGCGCCGTACGGCGACCTGCGACGGCGGTTCCTGGCGCAGGTCGGGCAGCAGTTCGGACCCTGTGGCCAGGCCTCCCGCCACGGCGGCCACCACCACGCCCAGCGTGCCCGCCATGGCGGCGGCAAGTGCTGCGAGAACGGTTCGCCTGCGTGCGGTACGCGATGCCACACGTGCAGGCTAGGACACCCGCCCCCGGGCGTTGCCCGGGGCTGGCACGCGGTGACCGGGGCTGGCACAGTGCCGCCCCATGTCACACAAAGACGACGTCATGGTCAACATCGAGATCCCCGGTGGGTCCCGCAACAAGTACGAGACCGACGAGGAGACCGGTCGCATCATGCTCGACCGGATGCTGTTCACCGCCATGCGCTACCCCGCCGACTACGGCTACATCGAGGGAACCCTCGCCGAGGACGGCGACCCGCTCGACGCCCTGGTGCTGGTGGGCGAGCCCACCTTCCCCGGCTGCTGGATCCTCGCGCGCCCCGTGGCCGTGTTCCACATGAGCGACGAGAAGGGGCCCGACGAGAAGGTGATCCTCGTGCCGCTGAAGGACCCCCAGTGGTCCGCGGTGCGCGACATCGGCGATGTGCCGCCCAACCTGCTCAACGAGATCGAGCACTTCTTCACGGTCTACAAGGACCTCGAGCCCGGCGAGACCAGCGTGCGGGGCTACGGCGACCGCAGCGAGGCCCTGGACATCATCCAGGCCTGCCGGCAGCGCGCAGCGGGCTGACCACCCGCCGCCCGCGCCCTCGCGGCGCGGGCGGCGGGCCAGCGGGTCAGAACAGCTGGTTCTCGCCCGCGAAGATCTCGGACACCGACTCGTCGCAGAAGACGTTGTGGACGGTGTCGGCGAGGATGCGGTCGACCGACAGCACCTGCACCTTGCCCCCCGCCGCGCCGTCCTCGACGTCGATGGTGTCGGTGACCACGATCTCCTCGATGACGGAGTCCTCGAGACGCGAGAACGCCTGGCCCGAGAAGATGCCGTGGGTGGCGGCGGCCAGCACCTTGGTGGCGCCGGCCTTCTTCACCACGGCGGCTCCAGCGCACAGGGTGCCCGCGGTGTCGATCATGTCGTCGATGAGCAGGGCGGCCTTGCCATCGACGTCACCGATGAGGAAGGTGATCTCGGCCTCGTTGTGGTCGGGGCGCTGCTTGGCCAGCACGGCGAGGCGGGCACCCAGCTTCTCGGCGAAGTGGTTGGCCAGCTTGGCGCGGCCGGCGTCGGGCGACACCACCACGAGCCCCTCGGGAAAGTCGCCGGCGAACTGCCTCTCGCTGAAGTGGTCGGCCAGGATCGGCGTGGCGGTCATGTGGTCGACCGGGATCTGGAAGAAGCCCTGGATCTGCCCGGCGTGGAGGTCCATGGTGAGCACGCGGTCAACGCCGGCGGCCTCCAGCAGCTGCGCCACCAGGCGCGCGGTGATGGGCTCACGGGGGCTGCTCTTCTTGTCCTGACGCGAGTAGCCGTACCAGGGCATGACGGCCGTGATGCGGTGGGCCGATGCCAGCTTGGCCGCGTTGATCATGATGAGCAGCTCCATGAGGGAGTCGTTCACCGGGGTGCTGGTGGACTGCACCAGGAAGATGTCGGCGCCGCGGATGCTCTCGTCGAAGCGCACGTACACCTCGCCGTCGGAGAACTGCTTGATCACCACGTCGCCAAGCTCGATGCCCAGGCGGTCGGCGATGCGCTGGCCCAGCGCCTTGCTCGACGTGCCGGCGAACACCATGAGCCGCTTGGAGTCGTCGCGGTCGATGCTCTTGGTTCCCACTAGCCAGCCCCCGCCTCGGAGTCTTTTTCCTTGGCGCGCTTGGCGCGCGCCTCGGCCTTTGCCGTGAAGCCCTCGATGTTCTCCTGCCGCGCGCGGGCGATTCCCAGCGCGCCCTCGGGCACGTCGCCGGTGATTATGGAGCCGGCCCCGGTCATCGCCTTGTCGCCGATGCTCACGGGTGCGACCAGCACGCAGTCGCTGCCGGTCTTCACGCCCGACCCCACCGTGGTCGAATGCTTGCGGAAGCCGTCGTAGTTGGCCGTGATGTTTCCCGCGCCGATGTTGGTGTCGCTGCCGATGTCGGCGTCGCCGATGTACGACAGGTGCGGCACCTTCGAGCGCTCGCCCAGACGGGTCTTCTTCATCTCCACGTAGGTGCCGGCCTTGCTGCCGTCCTCCATGGTGACCTCGGGGCGAAGATAGGCGAAGGGGCCCACGGTGCAGCCCTGCCCCACCGTCGACGACAGCACGTGTGCGCTGACCACCCGCGAGTCGTCGCCGATGACGGAGTCGGCCACCACGGCGTCGGGGCCGATCTCGCAGCCCTCGCCGATCGCCGTGGCACCGCGCAGCACCGTGCCGGGCCACAGCGTGGTGTCCTGCCCAACCGTGACCCCGGCGTCAACCAGCACGCGCGATGGGTCGGGCATGGTGACGCCGCCCACCATCAGCGCATGGCGCAGGCGGTTCTGGATGACCGCCTCGCACTCCGCCAGGTCTGCCCGGGTGTTGATGCCCTGCACCACCGTGGCGTCGGGAGCCACCATGGCCCCCACCTCGCCCTCGATGATCGGCAGGACGTCGGGCAGGTAGACCTCGCCCTGGGCGTTGTCGGAACCCACGCCCTCGAGGGCCGCCACCAGGGCGGCTCGGTCGAAGGCGAACAGGCCGGCGTTGATCTCGCGCACCGCCAGCTGGTCGTGGTCGGCGTCGCGGGCCTCCACCACGCGCACGCCACGGTGATCGCGGATGACCCGCCCGTACGAGCCGCCGTCCTCGAGGATGGCCGTGACCATCGTTGCGGCGCGTCCGCTGCGCTGGTGGTCGGCCACCAGGGCGTCCACCAGCGCGGGATCCACCAGCGGCGTGTCGCCGCACATCACCACCACCGTGGACACCGCGGGGTCGAGCACCTCGAGCCCTATGCGCGTGGCACCGCCGGTGCCGTCGCGCACCTCCTGCAGGCCGGTGCGCATGCCCGCGGGAAGGGCGGGCTTCACCTCGTCGCCCTCGGGGCCGAGCACCACCACCACCGATGCCGGATCCATGCTGCCGAGGGCGTCCAGCGCCCAGAGGATCATGGGACGACCTGCGAGCGGGTGCAGCACCTTGGGGAGCCGCGACCGCATGCGGGTTCCATGTCCCGCGGCAAGGACGATTGCGCCGACGCTCATCTCGCTGGGCTCACTTGGTTGCCTGGTTGGGGCGGGAGGATTCGAACCCCCGATCGCGGGACCAAAACCCGCTGCCTTACCACTTGGCTACGCCCCAGCGCGCCTCCCGGCACGGCACGCCGGACCATACCAGCGCGGTCCGGCGCGTCGATGACGGCGATACCTAGAGCTCAGGCCGGGTGATGGCGCCTTCGCTGGCCGAGTGCACCAGCGCGGCGTACTTGGCCAGTACGCCGTTGGTGTAGTTCGGCGGCGGCGGCGTCCACCCGCGCATGCGATCTGCGAGCTCCTCGTCGGTGAGCTCCACGTTGAGCTCGCGCTTCTCGACGTCGAGCACCACGATGTCGCCCTCGCGCAGCGCGGCGATGGGGCCGCCCCGGAAGGCCTCGGGCGACACGTGCCCCACCATCAGGCCGTGGGTGGCGCCGCTGAAGCGGCCGTCGGTGATGAGCGCCACCTCCTCGCCGATGCCCTCGCCCACGATGGCGGCGGTCACGTGCAGCATCTCGCGCATGCCCGGTCCGCCCGCGGGGCCCTCGTAGCGGATGACCACCACGTCGCCCGGCTTGATGCCCCCGGCCTTGACCGCGGCGAAGGCCTCTTCCTCGCGGTCGAAGATGCGGGCGGGGCCGCGGTGCAGCAGGCGCTCGTGGCCCGCCAGCTTCACCACGCTGCCCTCGGGCGACAGGTTGCCGCGCAGGATCGCCAGGCCGCCGGTGGCCTTGAGCGGCGTCTCGATGGGCACCACCACCTTCTGGCCCGGCGTCTCCTTCACGTCGTCGGCGATCTGCTGCAGGGTGCGGCCGTCAACGGTGGGTGCGTTGCCGTCGATCTTCCCCTGCTTCAGCAGCTCGCGCATCACCAGGCCGGGGCCCCCGGCGTTGAAGAGGTCGACCGCCACGTACTGGCCGCCGGGCTTGATGTCGGCGACGATCGGCGTGCGCTCGGCAATGGTGTCGAACTCGTCGATGGTGAAGGGGATCCCGAACTCACGGGCGATGGCGATGAGGTGCATGACGGCGTTGGTGGATCCGCCCGTGGCGGCCACCGAGGCCACCGCGTTGTCGATGGCGCGACGGTCGACGATGTCGGCCGGGGTGATGTTCTCGCGCACCAGGCGCATGATCATCTTCCCGGCCTCTTCCGCGGCCTTGCCCTTGCCGGGGTCGGTGGCCGGGATGCCGTTGAGGTCGACCGGCGAGAGCCCCAGGAACTCGCACACCATGGCCATGGTGTTGGCCGTGAACTGGCCGCCGCAGGCACCCGCGCCCGGGCACGCGGCGTTCTCGATGGCCAGCAGCTCCTCGTCGTCGATCTTGCCGGCCGCGTGCGCGCCGACTCCCTCGAAGACGTCCTGCACGGTCATGTCGCGGCCCTTGTAGACACCGGCCGCGATCGACCCGTTGTAGAGCACGATGCCGGGGATTCCCAGGCGGCCCAGGGCCATGACGGCACCCGGCAGCGTCTTGTCGCAGCCGACCAGGCACACCACGGCGTCGAACGAGTGGCCGCGGCACACGAGCTCGATGGAGTCGGCGATGACCTCGCGGCTGATGAGCGACGACTTCATGCCCTCGGTGCCCATCGACACGCCGTCCGACACCGACACGGTGTTGAACTCCATGGCGGTGCCGCCGGCCTTCTGGATGCCCACCTTCACGTGCTTGGCCAGGTCGCGCTGGTTGATGTTGCACGGCATGGTCTCGATCCACGTGGTGGCCACGCCCACGATGGGTCGGGCAAGCGCCTCGTCGTCGAAGCCGATGGCCTTGAGCATGGCCCGGGCCGGCGCGCGGTCGGGGCCGTCGGTCATCACGGCGCTCTTGCGCTTGTCGGGGTCGGAGGGCTGCTGGTACGGGTTCGGTGTCGTCATGCGCCGGACTCTAACGGCGACCAGCCGGCCAGGGCGCGGGCCAGGAATCCCGCGATCTGCCGACTGACGTCACCGGCCTCGGCCTGCAGGTAGTGGTCGGCGCCCCGCACCACGGCCAGCTCACCCCCACCCACCGACGCCAGCCAGTCGGCGACGGTCTCCACCGGGGTGATGTGGTCGTGCTCGGGGTGCGCGATGCCCACCGGGCGCCCGCCCATGTCGTCGGGCAGCGACGCGCCGGGGGCGACGGCGGCCACCGCCCGCACCCGGGGGTCCATGGCCCCCACGTGCAGCGACACCCACGCGCCGAACGAGTAGCCGCAGATGGCCAGCGGGGTACCCGGCGGCAGGGCGTCCTCCAGTGTGTCGAGCGCCCGCACGGCGTCCATCCACTCGGTGTGGTCGGCCACCGACTCACCGGCGCTCTCCCCCGCGCCGCGGAAGTCGAACACCAGGGCCGCCATGCGCTCGGCCACGATGGCCCGCCCGAGCGCCCGCACCATGTGGCTCTCGCGCGTGCCGCCGTACATCGGGTGGGGATGGCACACCACCACCCCGGCGAGGGGCGTGCCGGCATCGGGTCGCAGAATCTCGGCGGCGAGCGGCGGGCCATCGCCGCCGATCGTGATCCGCTCGGAGATCACGCCTGCTCCAGCACCTCGATGTGCAGCACGGTGGCCACGGTCTTGTCGGAGGTCTCGATGCTCTCGGGCGACACGACCTCCTGCCAGTCGCCGCGGCAGTCGATGCGCACGACCTGGCCCTCCTCCAGCACCGGCGCCAGGGCGTCGGCCAGCTCACCGGCCACCTCGAACGTGTTGAGCTCGAGCGGCACCTCGGTGTCGAGGGTGATGAGCAGCAGGCGACCGCGGTAGCGGTGCTCGTCCTCGAACAGCATGGCGATCTCGCCGGTGAATGATCGGTGCTTGGGGGTCGTCACGGGCGGGGACTCTATCCTCCCCGCCGTGAACCACGCACCCACGCCGCCCGCCAGCCGCAGCTACCTGCTGCTGGGACCGCCCGACATCCTGTTCGACCTGCTGAACGAGTTCGCCGAGGACGGCTGGGCGTGCTCGGCCGACCGCTGGCAGGCCGTGCTCACACGCCCGGCCGGCGACGACGGCCCCGACCCCGCGGCCTGGCCCGCCGAGGTGAGCCTGCAGGGCATCACCACCGACGGGCACGAGGCCGCGTGCCGGGAGCACCTCGCACCGCGGGAGTGACCCCCGCGGTGCGAGGTGGCGAGGCCGCGGATCAGGACGACGTGCGCATCGCCTGCATCTCCGCGATCTCCTTCGCCTGATCGGCGATGATGGCCTCCGCCAGTGCCCTGACATCTGCATTGGGCGATCCGTTGAGGACCATGTCGGCCATCATCAGGGCCCCCGCGTGGTGCGGGATCATCATGCGCAGGAACGCCTGATCGGGGTCGGCCGCGCCGGTGATGGCGTCGGGTGACATCCCGCTCATGCCCATCATCCCCGCCATGCCCATGTCCTGCTCATCGATAGCCGGTGGCTTCTCCCCGTAGAGGGCCTCGTACCACGAGGTCATCTGGGCGATCTCACGCTGCTGCGCACCGACGATGCGGCGGGCAAGTGCCTTGACCGGGGCGTCCTTCCCCGCGGCGATCTCGGCCTCGGCCATGTCCACCGCCCCCTCGTGGTGGGCGATCATCATGGCGAGGAACTGCTTCTGGTCCATGGCCATCATGCCGTGGTGGGTCTCGGAGACCCCGTCCATCATGGCCATCGAATCGCCATCCATCATGTGGTCGCCGCCGGTGTTGGCCCCGATGGCCCAGCCGATGGCGCCGCCCACGAGGAGCGCCGCCACTGCGGCGATCGTCGCGATCCACTTCGTATCCATCTCATTCCCCCTGAATGGTCGTTGACGTCACGTGCTCGGATGGAGCGGCGATGTCAACGCTGCAGAACGCAGGGGCGGATGGGTCTGGGTGGGCCGTGGGACGGCGGCCCGACGGTCATGAGCAGGAAGGGCGCGGGCAGGCGGCCGGCGGTGCGGCGGGGCACCCACCTCCGGCGCGCCGCGAGCACCGCGGCGGCGAGGGCGGCCACAACGAGCACGGCGAGGCAGGTGGCGAGTGCGGCGCCGTGGTCGTCGGGCTGGTCGGGCGCACCGTGCTGCCCATGGCCCCCGGCCCCCACGGCATGGGGCATGGCGGCGCTGCCCTGGTGACCCATCATGGGCACGCCGTGATGCATCGCCACCATCACGCACAGCACCAGGAGGGCGAGCAGCCTCATGCGGTAATCAATAGCACCGGGTCCTACGCCACGCTCCACAGGCCGTCATCGCCGATGGGGTCCACCTTCACGGCGCCCCGGCCAACTGCACGGATGAGCATCTGCGCGGCGGCACGCCTGTTGACCGGTTGCTCGATGTCGGTGCGCATGACCTCGGCGACCTCCTGCGTGGTGAGTCCCAGCGGGAACTCCGCCAGCACGTCCTCGGGCCTGTCGTCGGGAACCCCCCGGCGCGAACCGGCGGGATCGAGGTTGGCGACGATGACGTCGTAGGCCTCCATGGGCTGGAACCCCCCGGCCTCGAGGCTGGTCTCTCCGGCACGGAAGATGAGGGACGGCGCGGTGTAGCGCACGGCGCCGTCGGTGTTGGCCGCCTTGCCCTGGAACGCCGTGGGGCTGCCGGCCGCCGTGCGCGCCTCCGCCCGGTCTGCCTGGTACGAGGCCTCCACCTCGGGCGAGTCGATGAGCCCCATCACCGCCGGCACGTCGAGGCCGGGCACCCGGCCGAGAGCCGTGGCGATGCTGGGGTCCTCGTCCATGAGCATGCGAGTTGTGAACCAGCCCAACTGCAGGGCGCGGAATGCCGTGATCTCGTCGCCGGGCGACACCAGGCGCACGGCGTGAAGGGCGCGGCAGGCGCGGCCGGTGCCCGTGAGCCGCTCGCGGGGGCCCTGCGTGAAGGGCATGCCGAACTGCCGGAACATCTCCATGCGCTGGCCCATCATGATGGGGTCGTAGCCGCGCTCCTCGTACAGCGAGGCATCTTCCGCCAGCCCGATGGTGACCAGCCGCCAGCGCAGCCGGGGCCCGTAGCGCCACTGCAGGGCCGCCAGCGAGGGCGCCGCCGAGTAGCCCCATGGGCAGCCGGGGTCGGAGACGAATGTGATGTCGATGTCCATAGCCGCGATGCTAGGCGGCGGGGCTGGGGTAGCCTCACCCCCATGGCCGAACCTCTTCTGATCTCAGACGGCCGGGCAATGGGCCTGGTCGACGAAAACGCACGCCTCACGTGGCTGGTGGCGCCGCGCATCGACCAGCCCACCATCATCAGCGGGCTCGTCGACCCCGAGCGCGGTGGGGGCGTGGAGTTCGTGTTCCCCGACTCCGCCCCCGTGGCGCATCGCCACCGCGAGGGAACCCTCGTGGTCGAGACCGATCTCGAGAGCCCCACAGGGTCAGTGCGTGTCATCGACGCCCTGGCGGTACCGGCGCGCGGGCCGGTGCAGGCCGCCTGGCCCGGCATGTTCGTGCGCCAGGTTCTGGTGCTCGAGGGCGAGGTCGAGGTGGGCCTGGTCACCCGGCTGAGGTACGCCTACGGCCGCAACCCCCCGCGCTGGCGCGGCGAGGGACGCAAGATCATCGGGTACGGGCCGGGGCTCACCGTGGAGCTGCAGAGCGAGATCCCGCCGCGCGCCTACGGAGTTGACCTGGGTGGCAGCACCACGCTGGCCAAGGGGGAGCGCCGCGTGATGGCCCTGCGCTGGCAGGACCCCCAGGCCAAGGGCACCGACCTCCGGGCGACGGTGGAGGAGACCGCGGCGTTCTGGCGCGCGTGGGGTTCCACATGCGACCACGACCCGCGTGCCGTGATGCTCAAGGGGATGATGTACCACCCCACCGGAGCGATGGTGCGGTCGGTCACCACCTCGTACGGCGACGGTCCCAAGGCCGACGGGCGGCTGGCATGGATGGAGGATCAGCCGAGCGCCGCGGCGGCCTTCCGCGAGCTGGGCTACGACGCCGAGGCCGAGTACATCGAGAAGTGGATCGAGCGCGCGGGCGACGGCGGGCCAATCCGTGACCTCAGCGGGGGCGAGCCCCCCGCCGAGGCCAAGGTGGACGACATCGACGCCGACATCGTGGTGGGGGCGCCCCCCGGGGACGCCCGGGGGAACATCCCCTACCTGCCCGACATCCTGGGCTGACCCACCGGGTCAGTCGTAGTTCTGGCACCCCATGGTGCTGACGTACGGGATGAGGTCCTGCCAGGCGGCAACGCCCACGAGCACCTGCAGCGCATCGCACTGGGCGGCACCGGTGCTCGACGCTGCGGCGAGCCGGAACCACGTCTTCTTCGACGCGTTCGAGTAGTACAGCCCGGCGCCGTCGAAGGCGTACCTGGTGCAGTTCTTCGCCTTCGCGTTGAACTTGGCGCCGGCCATCGTCTGCGTGCGCGACGACAGCTGCACCGTGTAGCAGGAGGCCGGCCCCTTGAAGCCGCCGGCCTTGAGGATGGCGGCCTTCTGCGCCGCGGTCGGGGCCTTCTGCTTGCTGATGGCCCCGCCGGCCAGGGCGGGGCCCGCCGACAGTGCCAGCGCGGCGATCGGCGCCAGGCCGAGCGCGAGCATGCGCGTTTTCATGGGGTTCCTCCGGGTCACATGAGAGGTCGGATGACCCCACGTTAGCGCCGCCCCCGGTGGGATACGCTCGCGCCGGTGGACTGGTCGATCACATGGCGCGCGGCGCTATCGCAGCTGCTCGTGGTGGCCGCCCTTGGCGCCGCCACGGGCTTCACCCTGTCGCACGAATTCTTCGAGTCGTGGGGCTGGGCAATCGGCCCCATCTCGTGGCTGATCGCCACGCTCGTCACCCTCGCCGTGTGGAAGCTGCCGTTCTGGCCAACCATCTTCGGCGCGGTGGTGGCAGGGCTGGTCAGCCTGGTGGGCGTGGTGACCGGCCTGCACTGGACCGGATCGGTCATCGCCCTGGTGCTGTTCGCGCTGTGGTGCGGCTGGCAGGGACGCCGCCCGCGGCTGCGCCTGGCCGCGTAGCCGCGCTACGCGGGTGCGTGCGTGAAGGGCAGCTCCGCGAAGCGCGACCAGTCGACCGCGATCACGTAGAGGGTGCCCTCGTCGGTGCGCCATGGGAACGGCGCGGCGGTGTACTTCTGCGCCAGGCGGTCCATGGCGGCAAGGGCCTCGGCCCCGTGCCGGGTGTGCACCACGTGACCCCTCACCTGCGCGGTGCGGTACGGGTTGTCGTGGTCGGTGATGGAGATCGCCACGCGGCCGTCGGCTGCCAGGTTGCGGGCCTTCCTGCTGGCCGGGGATCCCGTGAAGATGATCACGTGGTCGCCCTCCACCCCTCCCCACATGGCCACCGAGTGCGGCGAGCCATCGGGCATGAGGGTGGCCACGTGCACGTAGTTGGGCCCTTCGAGCAGGGCACGAACGCCGTCATCCACCGGATACCGCCTTCAGGTTGGCCTCTGCCGAGTTCGCAAGAAGCACGCTGCCTGCCGCGTACCAGAGCTCGTTGAGCGCGATGGTACCGGCGGCCGGCCCGGTGGGGGTGCCCGCGTAGGCGGCGTACACGGCGTCGGCCCACTGGCGCTGCCACAGCGGGTAGCTCAGGTTCATGCCCTTCGGCTGCAGGTCGGCCGCCCACCAGTACACGGTGGCCGACGCCTGCCTCACCGAACCCGCCAGCAGCGCGGGGGCGCCTATGGGGGCCGGGTCCTCACCCTGCCCGAAGCCCTGCATGCCGAAGCTCCTGCCGCTGACCACGGTTGTGCCCAGCACGTAAAAGGTGACCGCATTGGCGGCCTGCACGATCTCCTCGTCAAGCGGGTTCTCGCCGGTGGGAGTGGTGCTGATGATGTCGGACATCGCGCCCAGCACCGGTGCGATGTCGTTGGGGCCGCCAGGGGCCCCGGGCTGCCCGTAGTCGACGGTCTCGTAGTAGTCGCGGTTGGCGTCGCCCGCGCGCACGAGGAAGTTGGTGTAGCCCGACAGGAACGTGACGGTGGCGGCGTCATCGGCAGTCGCCGCACCGGGCGACGCCTTCACCATGGCCACGGCATCGGGGCCGAAGCGCAGTAGAGATGCCTCGACATCGCCCACCACACGGGCGGCGTCCTCCAGATCGGCTGCGCCCCACGTGCTCTTCGGGCCGAGCGACGTCTGGAACGAGGTGAGGATGGCCTTCGAGTACACGTACCAACCCAGCGCCGTCGGCAGTGCCAGCCGCTGCCCCAGGGTGAGGCCCGAGGGGTCCGACTGGGCGTCGATCTCGCGGTTGGCAGTGGCCAGCAGCGTGGAGACCTCGTCGCGCAGCGCGGCGCGGGCGGCGTCCACGCCCTTGTCGGCCACAAGCGCCCGCGACGCGCCCGCGGCCAGCGCCCTCTTCACCTGGTAGGTGCCGCGCACCGCGAGTCCGTAGGCCAGCGCCGTGCGACCGGACGCCAGCGCGTCGGATGCCCGCGCGACGGTGGCCTGGATGGCCGGGCGATCGGCGGCCGGGATGAGGTTGTCGCCCGCGGCGAACTCCCGGCGCAGGGCGGCCACGGCGGTGCGCGTGGTTCGCACGGCAACCTGCCGGGCGCGAGGGGTGATGGTGGGAGCCACCCGGGGCTGCGGCACCACGGTCTTCCCCGTGAACTCGTAGTAGGCCTGGGCGATGTCCCTGACCACCCGTACCTCCACGCCCTGGGACTTCCCGTAGGCGATCAGGTTCACCTCGCGACCCACCGACGGGTCGAACTCGGTGCGGTTGCCGAAGGGCACGAGCACCGTGCGGTAGCCGGCCTTCCTCGCGGCGCGCACCTTGGCGGGAACCTGGGCAACCGTGCCGATGGTGCCGTCGGGCGCGATGGTGCCGGTCATGGCGATCTTCGGCTTCACCGTGGCGCCGGTGATGGCGGCCATGGTGCCCACGGTCAGCGCGGCGCCGCCGGACGGGCCGTCGATGGCCCCGGTGATGTCGTACGTGAGGTCCACGGCCGACTGGTCCGTGCCGGTGAGAAGCGTGCCGACGGTGGCCGCGCTGGCGGTGGCCGCCTGCCATGACGGCCCCGCCTGCTTGGCCTTGATGTCCTCGAGGTTCAGCGTGAACCCCGCGTCACCCTCGGTGCCCACCGCGATCGTGGCCGGCTCGACGCCCGCGGCCGGCGTGCCATCGGGGTTGCTGCCGGCCCACAGCACCGGGAAGGTGATGGTGCGTGGAGTGATGCTGTTGGGCGACGACGCGCCGCAGCCGGCGACGGCGACCAAGGTGATGAGCCCGCCGGTCATCGCCGCCATCGGGCGGACGACGCGGGCGGACATGGTCACGCCACAGACTCCCAGGCTGCCCACACCACCTCGCGAAGCCCGCGGGCGGCGGCGGCCGGGTCGTCGGCGTAGATGACCGACCGGCTGGCCGACACCAGCGCGCCGGCGATGCGGCCGCCGAAGGCGGGTCCGAGGCGCGCGGGGTCTCCCCCCTGCGCACCCACGCCCGGCAGCAGGAAGGGCTGGTCGGGCATGAGGTCGCGCAGGCGGTCAATGCGCTCGGGCACCGTGGCGCCCACCACGGCGCCGATGGACGACAACCCGGCGTCGCGCGGCGGTATGTCCGCGCCCCACCCGCGCACGCGATCGGCCACGGCCTCATGCCACGGGCGGCCATCGGCCAGGGTGAGGTCTTCCAGTTCGGCGGCGCCCGGGTTGGACGTGCGCACCAGGATGAACAGGCCGGTGCCGGTGGCCGCGGCGGCGTCGAGGAATGGCTGCACGGCGTCGGTACCGAGCATCGGATTCACCGTGAGGGCATCGATGGGCGGGCGCAGGAAGGCCGCGGCGTAATGGCGCGAGGTGGCGTCCACGTCGCCGCGCTTGGCATCGGCGATCACCAGCAGCCCGGCGTCGGACGCCGCCTGGGCGACGTCCTCGAACGCCGACCACCCATCGGCACCGAAGCGCTCGAAGCAGGCCAGCTGCGGCTTGGCCGCCACGCAGTGCGGGGCCGCCTGCTCGATGACCCGCAGGCAGAAGTCGCGAGCGCCCCGGGCGCCGCCATCAACCCGGGCGGGGTCGGGGTCGAGCCCCAGAACGATCTGGCTGCGCCGTGCTTCGACATTGGCCGTGAGGCGCTGGCTGAAGGGATGCGGGGTCAGGTGATCACCGCCGTGACGATTGGGATGGTGACGAGCGAGAGCACGGTGGTGACCGCCACGCACGCCGCCAGCAGGTTGACGGGCAGACGGTAGTGGGCGCCCATGACGAGGGCCATCATCCCCGAGGGCATGGCGCCCAGCACGATCAGGGTTTGCAGGTCGTTGCCGCGGAAGCCGAAGGCGTAGGCGATGGCGAAGCCGACCACGGGCATGAGCGCCAGCTTCAGCACCGACACGCCCGCGATTGTGCGCCAGTTGTCGGCCACCCCCGACCACTCGAGCATGAGCCCCGCGTACAGCATGACCACCGGCAGCAGGGCTCCCGCCAGGTAGCCGATGGGCGTCTGGATCCAGTCGGGGAACGAGTGCACGCCGGAGAGGTTGAGGGTGATGCCGATGATGAGCGCCCACATGGGTGGCAGCAGCAGGCCCCTGAGCGACTGCCGCAGGGTCATGGCGTCGTCCACCTCGCCGCGGCCGAACCACGCAGCGATGATTGGGTTGAAGGTCCAGATGAGGATCCCCGTGCCGAGGGCGTCGTACATGACCGCCACCGTCAGCGAGAACTCGCCGCCCGACGCCGCGATGAGCGGTAGCCCGAAGAAGCCGGTGTTGGCCACCGAGATCATCAGGATCACCGCGCCGGTGGCGCCCCGGCCCAGGCGCATGGCCCGCGCGAACGCGACTGCCACGGGCGCCATGACGGCCGTGACCGCGAACGCCACGAAGGGCACGAGGATGAGCCCCCAGTCGAGCTTGGCGCCCACCATGATGTCCAGCACCAGCGCCGGCAGCAGCACGTACAGCGTGACCTGCACGAGTATGGGCCCGTGCTCCCGCTTCAGCACCCCAAGCGCGCGCAGCAGGGTGCCGATGCCGATGATGATGAGCGCCGAGAGGGCGGCGAGGATCACGGGGTGGAGCGCCCCACCAGGTAGACGGCGCCCGCGGCCAGCAGGTTGGGGCGCCTGAGGCGGGTTCCCGACAGGGGTCCCCCGCGTTCATCGAGCAGCACGCGCCGCAGCGTCAGCAGCCCCTCATGCCCGAGCAGGGTCTCGAAGTCGCGGATGGTGCACAGGTGGATGTTCGGGGTGTCGTACCACCGGTATGGCAGCGACCGGCTGGTGGGCATGCGGCCGCGGGCGGCGAGGGACCACCTGAGGCGCCAGTGACCGAAGTTGGGGAACGACACGATTCCCACGCGGCCCACGCGCATCATCTCCTGCAGCACCAGCGCCGGGCGATGCGTGGCCTGCAGCGTCTGCGAGAGGATCACCACGTCGTAGGCGTCGTCCTCCACGTCGCCCAGCCCCTGGTCGATGTCGGCCACCACAACCGGCACGCCCCGGGCCACGCAGGCGTGGAAGCCCTCATCGGAGATCTCCACCCCCGTGCCATCGCACCCCTTCTCGCGGATGAGGTGGTCGAGCAGCGCGCCATCGCCACAGCCCAGGTCGAGCACCCGCGACCCGCGCGGAACCATGGCGGCGACGACATCGAGATCGGGGCGAAGGGCCATGCCGAAGAGGCTACCGGGCACGGTCTCGGGCAGGTGCCGCACGAACATGGAACCCCGTCGCCCGCGGCGGGGAAATACCGTGCCCCTCATGGCGATCAGCGTGCGGGGCCCGGTTATACTCGTTGGTATGACTCATCGCGTCGGGCCCAAGGGGCAGGTGGTGATCCCCAAGGACATCCGTGACCGGCTGGGCATCTCCCCCGGCAGCCAGGTGGTGTTCAGCGAGGCCTCCGGTGGCGTGCTCGTGCGCCCTGCCGAGGGCCTGGCAGGCCTTCGTGGCGCCTACGGCCACCTCGACCTTGCCGGGGAACTGGCGCGGGCCCGCGACGAGGACGCCCGGGCCGAGCGTCGCCGGGGGTGAGCGCATGCCTGGACACCTCGGCGGTCATCGCCTGGCTGCGTGACGACCCCGGCGCCGATGCCGTGGGCGACGCCTTCACGCGTGGGCGTCCATGCATGAGCTGGATCAACGCCGGTGAGGTGCACTACGTGGTGAGCCGGGCCTCGTCGCGCGGCGATGCCGACCGCCTGATGGGCCAGCTGCGGGCCGACGTGGACCTGGTGGATGCCACCGGCGCGCGGGTGCTGGCGGCCGCAGCGCTGAAGGCGGCCCACCGGATGTCGTACGCCGACTGCTTCGCCGTGGCCACGGCCCTGGAGCGCCGCGTGCCGCTTGTCACCTCGGACCCCGAGATCCTGGGCGCAGACATCGAGGGCCTTCAGGTGCTGGCAATCGGCGGCGGTGCGCCGGGCGGCCCCGGCGCCTAGATGCCCAGGTCGTCTGCGGTGCGGTCGAGGAACGCCTCGACCGTGCGGTGGTACTCGGGGATCTCCAGCAGGAACGAGTCGTGGCCGTACGGGCTCTCGATCTCGCGGAACGTCACGGGCACGCGCCACGACTGCAGCTGACGCACGATCTCGCGTGAGTGCTCGGTGTCGAAGCGCCAGTCGGAGTCGAACGAGATCACGAGGAACCTGGTGGATGTGCCCTCCAGCCTGCCGCCGACTGCGGTGGCGTCGGCGAAGGCATCGAAGTAGTCCATCACCCGGGTCATGTACAGGTAGGTGTTGGCGTCGAACCGCTTGAGGAACGACTCCCCCTGGTGCTGCAGGTACGACTCCACCTGGAAGTCCACGCTGAAGTCGAAGCGCGGGGCGTCGCCGTGCTGCAGGCGGCGCCCGAACTTGTCGCGCATGGACTCCTCGGACAGGTACGTGATGTGGGCCATCATCCGGGCGATCGACAGCCCGGTGTCGGGGGAGCGGTCGGTGCCGTAGTAGTCGCCGCCCTGGAAGTCGGGGTCGCGCATGATGGCCTCGCGGGCCACGGCGCTGAACGCGATGTTCTGGGCCGAGAGCCGCGATGACGAGCAGATGACCAGCGCGGCGGCGATCTCGTCGGGGTGGTCGATGACCCACTGCAGCACCTGCATGCCGCCCAGTGACCCGCCGATGGCCCCGGCGAGCCGGCCGACCCCGAGGTGGCCCAGCAGAGCCCTGTGCACCGCGACCAGGTCGCGCACGGTGAACAAGGGGAAGGAGAGGCCGTAGGGCCTGCCCGTGGCCGGGTTCTCGGACCCCGGGCCCGTGGTGCCCTGGCACCCGCCCAGCAGGTTCGAGCACACCACGAAGAACCTGTCGGTGTCCACCGGCCTGCCGGGCCCGATGATGTTGTCCCACCACCCGCGCCGGTCGGGGTCACCATGGTGGCCGGCGGCGTGGGCGTCGCCCGTGAGGGCATGGCACACGTAGATGGCGTTGGTGCCCTCGTCGTTGAGCGTGCCGTACGTCTCGTACGCCACCTCAACGGGGCCCAGCCGGGCACCCGACTCCAGCACCAGCGGGTCGTCCTGGGTGAACAGGACGACCCGCTGGGTCCCGGTGAGCCCGAGGCCCTCCGAGGACGCGCTGGTCGTCAGTTGCGGGCTCCGATCACGCGGTGGCCTTCGCCAGCGCCTGGTCGATGTCCTTGATGAGGTCACTGGCGGCCTCGATGCCCACCGACAGGCGCACGGTCTCGGGGGTAACCCCTGCCGATGCCAGCTCCTCGTCGTTCAGCTGCGAGTGCGTGGTGGTTGCCGGGTGGATGGCCAGCGACTTGGCGTCGCCGATGTTGGCCAGGTGGCTGAACAGCTCGAGGTTCGAGATGAACGCCTGGCCGGCGTCGCGGCCGCCCTTGATGCCGAAGGTGAGGATGGCGCCGTAGCCGCCGTCCAGGTACTTCTGGGCGTTGGCGTGATCCTTCGACGACGCCAGCCCCGGGTAGTTGACCCACTCCACCGACGGGTGCGACTCGAGGTGCTTCGCGATTGCCATGGCGTTGCTGCAGTGGCGCTCCATGCGCAGGTGCAGTGTCTCGACCCCCTGCAGGAACAGGAAGGCGTTGAACGGCGACAGCGCCGCGCCGGTGTTGCGCAGCAGCACGGTGCGGATGCGACCGATGTAGGCCGCGGGTCCGAGGGCGTCGGACCACACCACGCCGTGGTAGCTGGGGTCGGGCTTGGTGAGGCCCGGGAAGCGGTCGCTGTGAGCCGGCCAGTCGAAGTTGCCGCTGTCGATGATCATTCCGCCGATCGACGTGCCGTGGCCGCCGATGAACTTGGTGAGCGACTGCACCACGATGTCTGCGCCGAACTCGATGGGGCGGCACAGGATGGGCGTGGCCACCGTGTTGTCGACGATGAGCGGCACACCCACCTCATGGGCGGCGTCGGCCCACGCGCGCAGGTCGACCACGTTGAGGCTCGGGTTGCCCAGCGACTCCACGAAGACCGCGCGGGTGTTCTC
>CAZIQQ010000034.1:0-3912 GCA_964541555.1 uncultured Bifidobacterium sp.
ACGGTGCCCGCCGAGGCCACGATGGCCGGGCCGGCCCGCAGGATGGCCACGCGCATGGCCTCGTGCTTGTCCTCGGTGCGCCGGAGTTCCTCGCGGTACCTGGCGGTGAGCAGCAGCGCGTAGTCGGTGCCCGATCCGAACACCAGCACCAGCAGGATTCCCGCCGACTGGCCGTTCACCACCACCCCGGCGTCGGCGATCAGGTACCCGAGGGCCCGCACCGTGATCTCGGCGAAGCCCAGGGCGATGAGCGGGAGGATCCAGAAGATCGGGCTGCGGTAGATGACGAGCAGCAGCACGAACACCAGCAGCACGGTGGCGAGCAGCAGGTTGGTGTTGATGCCGCTGAAGACCTCGATGGCGTCGGCCGAGATGCCGGCCGGGCCGGTGACCTTCACCTCGAGCCCGGGCGGCGCCGTGGCCGCCAGGTCGTCGCGCAGCTTCTGCACGTCTGCCAGCAGCAGGTCGGAGTCGCCCCCCACGCTCAGGTTGGCGATGAGCAGCTGCGAGGTGCCGTCGGGTGACACGGGGCCGGGCACGAGCCCGGGGGGCTCGACTCCCTCGGGGAGGGGACGGTTGAACTGCGCGGTCGCCTTCGCGAGTGCGGCGCGGTCCGCCGCGGTCAGCCCGCTCTCGCGCTGGGCCACTGCGACGGCCGGGGTCACATCGCCGCCGGGGAACTTCTCCTGGAGGTCGAGCACCAGCACCGACTCGGCGCCGCCCGGCAGGAAGCTGGACGGCTCGTTGCTCTGTGCCGACTCGAACTTCGAGGCCAGGGGGAAGAGCAGCACGAGGATCACGATCCACGCGGCCAGCACCACCCACTTACCCACCCTTCCGGCGGGGAACGACGCTATCCGGGCGACAGCCTGCTTCATGTGCGGGGAGCTCCCATCGGCCGCGACCCTAGCCGCGCGCGCCGACGCGCAACCCCGAGAACGGTCGATGCCCTCGGCGCGCGTTACCGTTCGCCCATGGACGCCGCCGCTTCATCCCTCTCGCCGCTCGATCTGTTCGAGCTGCTGGTCGAGGAGGCCCTCGAGGAGATTCCCGAGCCCTTCGCATCGCACCTCGAGCAGGTGGCCGTGATCGTGGAGTCGCACGCCGACGGGCGATCGCTCTACGGGCTGTACGAAGGGCACCCGCTCACCACGGGAACGGTGCCGTCGGGGGCGATCCCGCCGCGCATCACCATCTACATGCACCCGATGGTGGACCACTTCCGCGACCCCGCCGTGCTGAGGCACCAGGTGCGGGTGACCGTGCTGCATGAGCTGGGGCACCACATGGGCCTCGACGAGGACCGCCTGGACGAGCTGGGCTACGCGTAGCCGGGCCCGTCCAGGGGTCCACGTGGGCAGTCGGGCCTAGCCGCGCGCCGGAGCGTCCTCGAGGCCGGTGACGTTGATCGAGGCCTCGCCGCCGTACCTCTTGTTGAGGTTGATGATGACGGCGGTCATGCCCTCGATGATGATGGCGTTGGCCAGCGGACCGGCGTCGAGCCCGCGGCAACCCGGGATGTCCTTGGTGAGCTCCACCACGGCCTCGCGGGCCTCCTTGCTCTTGCCGCACACGAGCACGTCGCCCTCGATGCGGTGACGCTCCTGCAGCGCGGCGGCGGGCAGGTTGTTGTAGGCCACCACGACCTTGGCCTCGGGGGCAAGGTCCTGGATCTGGTGGGCACACGACTGCGCCGGGAGGTCGAGCACGGCCATGGCGCCGCTCTTGCCGAACTTGAGCGCGTTCACGACGCTCACCAGCACCTTGCCGGCCAGCGGCTCGGCCAGGGCCGGCATGGTGGCCTCGATGCCCTCGTACGGGATGGAGAGCACGGCCATCTCGCCGGCGGCGGCTGCCTCGGCGTTCTCCATCGGGATGAAGTTGCCCTCCGGAAAGGCCTCGCGCAGGCCCTCGGCGGCCTGGTCGGCGCGCTCCTGGCTGCGCGAGCCCACGATGATCTCGTGGCCCGCCGCGGCGAAGGTGATGGCGAGACCGCGACCGAGGTCGCCGGTGCCGCCGAAGATCGCGATCTTCACGTGATGATTCCCCTTGTAGGTTCGTCCCCCATGCGCCGCTCCGCGGACTGGAGGGTGTTGGCCAATAGGAAAGCGATCGTCATGGGTCCCACGCCCCCGGGAACGGGAGTGAGGGCCCCGGCGACCTCGGCCACCTCGTCGTAGTGAACGTCTCCGCACAGACGGTCGTCGAGTCGGTTCATGCCGACGTCGATGACGGTGGCGCCCGGCTTCACCCAGTCGCCGCGCACCATCTCGGGCACGCCCACGGCGGCCACGATGACGTCGGCAGCCCGGCATACAGCGGCAAGGTCGCGGGTGCGCGAGTGCGTGATGGTGACCGTGGCGTTGCGCTCGAGCAGCATCAGCGCCTGCGGCTTGCCCACGATCACCGACCGACCGATGACCACGGCATTCGCGCCCTCGAGATCCACACCGGCGTCGTCGAGCAGCCACATCACGCCGCTCGGCGTGCAGGGCCTGAGACAGGGCTCACCGCGCACCAGGCGACCGATGTTGACCGGCGAGAACCCATCGACGTCCTTGTCGGGCGCGATGCGCGCCGCGATGGCGGGCTCGGTGAGGGGGTCGGGCACAGGCAGCTGCACCAGCATGCCGTCCACCGCGTCGTCGGCAGCGAGGCGGTCGAGCAGGGCGTCCATCTCGGCCTGGGTGGTGCCCTCCGGCAGCTTCATGCGCTCGACGGCCATGCCGCATTCCTCGGCCTG
The DNA here is from genome assembly GCA_964541555.1 of uncultured Bifidobacterium sp. Lineage (GTDB taxonomy): Bacteria > Actinomycetota > Thermoleophilia > Miltoncostaeales > Miltoncostaeaceae > SYFI01. Next base: position 2,744 of record CAZIQQ010000034.1, read on the forward strand.
CTGCGCCTTGTTGCGCTGGTAGATCTCGCTGGCGGGGTCGTCCCCCACCTGAATCCCCACAAGGCCCGGCTTGCGCCCGTGGCGCGCCTCGAACGACGCGCACCCCTCGGCAACCCGCTCGCGCACGCGCCTGGCGGCGTCCCTGCCATCGATCACCTTCGCGCTCATCCCGCGAGCCTCCTCATCGGCGCCATGTCGGCCATCAGAACACGCTCCTTGTCGTCGAATCGCACCTGTATGAGGCGCCCCTTCTGCTGCAGCCCGGTGATCACGCCCTCGCCGAACGACTCGTGCACCACCGCGTCGCCGACGTCGAAGGGCGACACACCGATGCTCACCCCTGCGCCTGAGCCACCACGCGGGGGGCGGTCCTCGCGCCCCAGGGCCTCGTCGGGGATCTCCTCGATGAATCGCGAGGGGATTGCGTACATGCGGTTGCCCCGCAGGGCGCGGCTGTCGGCGTGCGACAGCAGCAGGCGCTCGCGGGCCCGGGTGAGGGCCACGTAACAGAGCCTGCGCTCCTCCTCGAGGCCGTCGGGATCGTCGATGGACCTCATGTGCGGGAACAGGCCCTCCTCCAGCCCCGTCACCATCACCACGTCGTACTCGAGGCCCTTGGCGTTGTGCACGGTCATCAGCGTCACCCGCCCGCCGTCGTCGTCGGCCTCGTCAACGGCGGACACCAGCGCGACCTCTTCCAGGAACCCCCTCAGGGTGGGCTCGTCGGCGCGGGCGGTGTACTCGGCGGCCACCCCCACAAGCTCCTGCAGGTTGTCCAGGCGCCCCAGCCCGGCCTCGGCCGGGCCGTCGGCCAGCAGGGCCTCGCGCAGGCCGGAGTCCTCGATGGCCCGCTCCATCACGCGATCTGGCGGCGATCCGGAGGCGTCCATGTCGCGCAGGCGCCCGAGCAGGGCGCCCAGCCCCATCAGCGCGTCGCGCTGCGCTGCGTTGAGCCCGGGCACCAGGTCGGGCTCGCGCGCCACGGAGTCCATGGGCACCCCGCGGGCCTCGGCGGCATCGGCCACCTTGGCCAGCGCCGCGGGGCCCAGCCCGCGCTTCGGGCTGCCGGCGGCGCGCGTGAAGGCCTCGCGGTCGGCCGGGTTGGCCACCACCCGCAGGTACGACATGAGGTCCTTCACCTCGGCGCGCTCGTAGAACCGCGGGCCCCC
>CAZIQQ010000034.1:4012-5134 GCA_964541555.1 uncultured Bifidobacterium sp.
GCGGCCTCGAGGATGGTGGAGGTCGACCGGTAGTTCTGCTCGAGCGGGATGGTGACCGCATCGGGGTAGTCGGCCTTGAACTCGAGGATGTTGCGGATGTCCGCGCCGCGCCACGAGTAGATGCCCTGGTCGTCGTCGCCCACCACCATCACGTTGCGCTCGGGCTCGGCGAGGATCCTCACCAGCCAGTACTGCGCGTGGTTGGTGTCCTGGTACTCGTCCACCAGCACGTACCGGAATCGCCGCTGCCAGCGCTCGCGTACCACGGGGTCGCGGCGCAGCATCTCCACCGTCACCATCAGGAGGTCGTCGAAGTCCATGGCCTGGTTGGCGGCCAGGCGGTCCTGATAGCGCTGGTACAGCCGCGCCATGCCCTGCTCGGCCTCGTCGGCAGCCTGCTCCGAGAGGTCACGCGGGTGGAGCAGCTCGTTCTTCGCCGCCGAGATGCGACCCAGCACCGCGCGCGGGGTGAGCCGCTTCGGGTCGATGTTCTCGTCCTTCAGGATCTCCCGCATGATGCGCTGCTGGTCGGCGTCGTCGTAGATCGAGAACGCGCGGTCGTAGCCGGCGGCCTCGTGCTCGATGCGCAGGATTCGCGCGCACGCCGAATGGAAGGTGCTGGCCCACAGGCCGGACGACTGGGGGCCGATGAGTTCCGAGATGCGCTCACGCATCTCCCCCGCCGCCTTGTTGGTGAAGGTGATCGCCAGGATCTCCCGTACCGGCACCCCGCACTGCTGTACGAGCCATGCGATGCGGTGCGTGATGACCCGGGTCTTGCCCGATCCCGCCCCGGCCAGCACCAGCAGGGGCCCGTCGCCGTGAGTAACGGCCTCGCGCTGCGGTGGGTTCAGGCTGCCCAGGAGATCCGTGCTCACCGGGCAAAGGTAGCGCCGCAGGCGGACGGCCGCGGCGCGGGCGGGAGGCGCCCTACGCGGCGTCCGCAGGCGCCGATCGCGCCTCGCGGATACCCGCCTTCACCTTGTCGCGGCAGTCGGCCTCGTCGGCCTTCGCCGGGGGCTCCACGCCTGCTCGAAGCGCCGCGATCTCGGCTTCGAGCTCCTCCACCCTCTGGATGAGGCAGTCGAGGGCATCGGCCACGGGGTCGGGCAGCCGGGTGTG
>CAZIQQ010000034.1:5234-18456 GCA_964541555.1 uncultured Bifidobacterium sp.
TGCCAGCCGCGGCCGTTCATGCCGTGCGCCGCGCGATGCATCCACACGGCGTGCAGCCCGGGGTAGGTGAGCACCAGCTCGGCGGTGGACCGGGCGGCGGGGTCGCGCTCGCGGGCGGCGTCGAGATCACGCCGGAGCGATGCGCTGATGCGGGAGATCAGACTGGAAGCCATGGGGCGAGTATATTCACGCCTCTTCCGAGGGAGAGCTTTCCGGTGTCCAGTATCCGCGTGAGACTCACATTTCCGGAGACCCTGGTGCGCGAGCCGATCGTGCACCGCCTCTCCACCGAGCATGACGTCGTGTGCAACATCAGGCGCGCGGACGTGCGCGACCGCACGGGCTGGGTGATCCTGGAGATCAGCGGCGACGCCGACCACCTGGTGGAGGTGCGCCAGTGGCTCGAGGACACCGGCGTGCGGGTTGACGACCTGGAGCCCTACCTTCTCTAGCGTCACGACAGACGGCGCCCAGTGCCAGATAGGCCCCTCGCCCACCGCGCGCGCGGTGAGGCTCGAGAACCTGGGGGCCCGTGACGGGGCCGCCCTCGCGGCGCTGCTCGAGGCCATCCCGGCCGACCCGCCCTACGACGTCGCGCTCGAGCCGGCCGACCCCGTTGCCGCGCTGGTGCGCGAGGCCGGCTTCGAGCCCTATGCCACCACGTTCACGGCCAGCCGCGCCATCGACGGCCTGCCCGAGGGTGAGCCCGCCGAGGGCGTGCGGCTGCTCACCTACACCAACGAGATGGCCGACCGGTACGAGGACGCCGAGTTCGACGCGCTCGACGGCATGGCGATCTTCAAGGCCATGGGCCGGCCCACCGGGTACTCGCAGGGGGCCGGGTACGGCGACTTCACCGTGGCGGCCTCGGGCGAGCGAATCATCGGCTTCTGCTTCACGCAGGTGCCCGAGGGAATCATCTGGTGGCTGGGCGTGGTGCCCGACCAGCGCCGCCGCGGGGTGGGCCGCATGCTCATAGCCTCGGCCGCTCGCGCCACGCGCACCGCTGGCGGAACCCACCTGCTCGTCGAGGCCGAGGACACCCCGGAGGCCCGCGGGTTCCTCACCGCTCTCGGGTTCCGCGTGCGCGGCACCCGCGAACTGCTGCTGCGCCGCTAGGCGTCTGCGAACAGCGCCGTCGAGAGATACCTCTCGCCGGTGTCGCAGATGATCGTGACGATCACCTTGCCCTCGTTGCCGGGGCGCTTGGCCAACTGCAGGGCCGCCCACACGTTCGCGCCGGCGGAGATGCCCGTGAGGATTCCCTCCTCCCGCGCGAGGCGGCGCGAGATCTCGAAGGCGTCCTCAGCCGTGGCCTGGATGATCTCGTCGTATACGTCGGTGTCGAGCACGCCGGGCACGAAGCCGGCACCGATGCCCTGAATGCGGTGCGGCGAGGGCTCACCACCCGACAGCACCGGCGAGTCGACGGGCTCGACCGCCACGATGCGGGTGTCGGGCTTACGGTCCTTCAGCACGTGCCCCACGCCCGTGATGGTGCCGCCGGTACCCACGCCGGCCACGAAGATGTCCACGGCGCCGTCGGTGTCGGCCCAGATCTCCTCGGCCGTGGTGCGCGCGTGCACGTCCGGGTTGGCCGGGTTCTCGAACTGCTGGGGAATGAACCCGCCGGGGGTCTCGGCGGCGATCTCCTGGGCGCGGCCGATGGCGCCGCGCATGCCGTCGGTGGCCGGCGTCAGCACCAGCTCGGCCCCGTAGGCCTTGAGCAGGGCGCGGCGCTCCATGCTCATGCTCTCGGGCATGGTGAGGATGCACCGGTAGCCGCGGGCGGCGGCCACGAAGGCCAGCGCGATGCCGGTGTTGCCCGAGGTGGGCTCCACGATGACGCTCTCGCCCGGGGTGATGTGCCCGGCGGCCTCAGCCGCCTCGATCATCGCCAGCCCGATGCGGTCCTTCACGCTGCCCGCCGGGTTGGCGGCCTCGAGCTTCCCGAGCACCGTGGCGCCCGTTCCCTCTGAGAGCCGGGAGAGCCGCACCAAGGGGGTGCCCCCGACCAGGTCGGTCATGGATTCGATGATCGGCATGGAATGAGGCTACCAGCGGCTATCCCAGCCGTCGCGCCCGCAAGAACTCCTCGGGGCTAGGCGCCCCGTGCGGCATCGACCAGGGCGGCGATCACCGCGCTGGTGGGGTCTGCCTCGGGGTGCCACTGCACGCCCAGGGCGAAGCGACATCCGGGCATCTCGATGGCCTCGGCCACGCCGTCGCCGCTCGACACGCCTGAGAGCAGCAGCCCCTCCCCCACCCTGTCCACGGCCTGATGGTGGTGCGAGGGCACCGAGTGCACCACCTCGCCGGCGGCCCGGGCCACCAGCGAGCCATCCCGCAGGTCGACCAGATGGTCGTTCCCATCGAAGCTGCCGGTGGTGCGACGGTGGTCGGTGGTGCCAAGCGACTCGGGAAGGTGCTGCGTGAGGCTGCCGCCGAAGGCCACGTTCATCACCTGCATGCCGCGGCAGATGCCCAGGAACGGCATGTCGCGCCCGATGCAATCGCGAACCAGTGCGAACTCCCAGGCGTCGCGCACGGGGTCCGGGGCCTCGGCCTCGGCATGGGGCTCATCGCCGTACAGCGATGCCTGAAGGTCGTTACCGCCGGTGAGCATGAGGCCGTCGATGCGATCGAGCACCTCGCCGGGGTCGCCCGGCTGCGGGGGGATGACCACGGCGATGCCGCCCGCGGTCTGCACCTGGCGGATGTAGTCGGCGGCCACCACCGCTGCGGGCTGGTGCCACGGGCCCCACTGTGCGGGCAGCACCGCGCAGGCGATGCCGATGACCGGTCGGGGAACGGCCACCCTCTAGATGTGGAACATCGGCGCCTCGGCGCGCCGTGCCTCACGTGCCGCGACGTCGGCCACCGTGACCTCGCGGAAGGCCTCGGACAGCCGGTCGGCGCCCGCTGCCCAGATGAGCGCCACAGGGCAGCCCTGGGGGTCGTCCTGGCCGCCGATCGGGCCGTCGACGGCCTCCACGACCTCGAGCACGGTGATGTCACCGGGGTCGCGCCGCAGCGTGTAGCCGCCCTTCACGCCACGCTGGCTCTGCAGGAGGCCGGCCCTGCGCAGCGCGGCGAACACCTGCTCCACCTGATGCGCGGGGATCCCACGGCACTCGGAGACCTCGAGGATGGGCACGGGGCTCGAACCCCCGCGCTGGGCGAGCTCCGCCATGGCCAGAACGGCCACCCGGCTGCGGTCACTCACGCTGATCAACAAAACCCCCGAAAGTCAGATGACTTTTGGGAGTTTAGCGATTCAGTCGGACTCCAGGCTGCGCACCGTCTCGAGCAGGCCGTTCTCGACGCCCTTGCGCCGGAACTCGGGAAGCCCCGATCCCGGGTTCTCCTTGCTGCGCTTGTAGAAGACCAGCTGCAGGAGGTCGATCCAGCCGTCGAGGTCGGAGGGCAGGATGATGTACCGGACCTCAGAGGTGTCGATGAACATGCGTGGCCTCTTCGCGCCACGCGGCAACTCACCCGGCGACAGTGGCCAGCGCTCCACCGCCCGGACGTCGTCGAGGAGGATCTCCCGGCGCTTCGCCCCCATCAGGGTGTCGAGCGGCGTCGGCACGAAGACCACCCGGTCGTCGGTGAGGTAGAGCTGGCCATGCCTGCCGAGCCAGCCGTTGTTGAGGTCGGCGCCACCCTGCTTGAGAATCCGCTCGTCGGGCTGGGGCCTGGGCGCGCTCTTGCCGCGCGGCAGCTTGGCCGGCGGTGCCGTTGAGGAGTCCATGCGGGCGAGCGTAACAGCGGCCCCGGCGGCTACTCGCTTGCGAAGAGCTCCATGAGGGCCGACTCCTGGCCGGGCTCCGCGATGACCACCACCTGGTCGCCGGCCGCCAGCACGGTGTCGGGTGCGGCCACCCGACCCACGCGGTTGCGCAGCACGCTGATCACCAGCGTTCCCCGGGGCATCGGGAGGTCGCCCAGCGTCGCGCCGTCGGCCCGGCTCTCCTCGACCACCCCGATCTCCATGATGTCGAGGTTCTCGCGCCGCAGTGAGAACAGGTGCACCAGCGAGTGCTGCGGCACCTCGTGCTCGATGAGCGACAGGATCGACTCGGTGGCGCACACCGTGGGCGCCACGCCCAGCAGGTCGAAGTGCTCCTGGTTGCGTGGGTCGTTCACGCGCGCCACCACGTTCTCGACCCCGAAGTGGTCGCGCGCCACCTGCCCGATGATGATGTTGTCCTCGTCGTCGCCCGTGACGGCGATGCACACATCTGCGCGGGCCATGCCCGCGGCCTCGAGCACGAAGATCTCCGTGCCGTCCCCGTACCGCGCGATGTGCTCGAACTCGCTCTCCAGCGTGGCGAACCGCGACGGGCGGGCCTCGACGATGGACACCTCATGGCCCATGCGCAGCAGCGCGCGGCCCACGTTGGCACCCACCTTTCCTCCTCCGACGATGACGGCATACATCAGATGTCCTCCCCGTCGCTGGTGGCGAATGCCCGCAGGGCCTCCGACATGCGGTCGATCGCCGTGCGCGTGGGGCACACGGTCACGAGCCCCCGCTCCTCGTAGAACCGGGCGCGCGCGGGGTCGAGCACGCGCACGATCACGCACTGCACCTGGTAGCGGTCGCGCGCGATCTGCGCGATGACCAGGTTCGTGTTGTCGCCGTTGGTGGCCGCCACGAAGGCGTCGGCGCGCTCGATGCCCGCGGCCTCCAGCACCGTGGTCTCCAGCGCAACCCCCTGGATGAACTCACCGGGGAAGTCACCGCCCAGGCGCTGCAGGGCCTCGGCGTTCTGGTCGATCACGTTGACGTCGTGACCATCCTCGACCAGGCCACGGGCCACCTGCGCCCCGACCCGACCACAACCGACCACCACGACGAACACCGCAACCCCCGTCTCGTGAACGGGCAGACCCTAGCGGCCGCGCTGGCGCCACCACAGCCACAGGCGACCGCCACCGGCCACCACCAGCGCGACGCCCAGCACCCAGGCCACCGGGCCGGCAGTTGCCGCCGCGGACCGGGCGATCTGGATGATGCCCAGCACGAGGACCGCGCCCGAGAGCACGACCGTCGCGACTTCACGTGAATCCATGGTGGAAGACGTCGCGGGGGCCCGGTTGCCCGGGCCCCCGCTCCGCTGTTCCTAGACCAGGAAGGGGATGAGCAGGAGCGCCACGATGTTGGCGATCTTGATCATCGGGTTGATGGCGGGACCCGCGGTGTCCTTGTAGGGGTCACCCACGGTGTCACCGGTAACCGCGGCCTTGTGGGCCTCGGAACCCTTGCCACCGAACTCACCGTCCTCGATGAGCTTCTTGGCGTTGTCCCACGCCCCACCACCTGAGGTCATCGAGATGGCGACGAAGATGCCGGTCACGATGACGCCGAGCAGGAGGCCTCCCAGCATCACGCGTCCGTTGTCGATGCCGAAGATGAAGGCAACGATGATCGGGACGATGATGGGGATGAGACCCGGGATCAGCATCTGCTTCTGGGCAGAGGCCGTGACGATGCGCACGCTGCGCGCGTAGTCCGGCTTCTCGGTGCCCTGCATGATTCCGGGCTTCTCGCGGAACTGCTGCCGCACTTCCTCCACGACCTGCGCGCCCGCCTTGCCCACGGCCTCCATGGAGAACGCGGCGAAGATGAACGGCATGAGGCCGCCGATGAAGAGTCCGACCACGACGAACGGGTCGGATAGGTCGAACGAGATGTCCAGTGCTGCCGACCCGGCCTTGCCAAGGGCGATCTTCAACTCCTCCACGTACGAGACGAAGAGGATGACCGCAGCCAGACCGGCGGAGCCGATGGCGTAACCCTTGGTGACGGCCTTCGTGGTGTTGCCGACCGCGTCGAGCGGGTCGGTGACGGCACGCACGGACTCGGGCAGATCGGCCATCTCGGCGATGCCACCCGCGTTGTCGGTGATCGGCCCGTACGCGTCGAGCGCGACGACGATTCCCGCAAGCGAGAGCATTGCCATGACGGCGACGCCGATTCCGTAGTAGCCGGCCAGCTCGTACGACGACACGATGCCCGCGATGATGACGATGACGGGCAGCGCGGTCGCCTTCAGGCTGACGGCCAGACCCGCGATGATGTTCGTCGCGTGCCCGGTCTCGGACGCCTTGGCGATGCTGCGCACCGGCGGCCAGATGGTGCCGGTGTAGTACTCGGTGATCGCCACGAGCAGGATGGTGACTCCCAGGCCGATAAGCGCAGCCCAGTAGTAGTTGGCCCAGCTGCCCGGGATGACCCCGTTGGCGCCGCTCGGCACCACGCCCTCCATCAGCCACTTGGTGAGCGGGATGAAGAGGAGCGCAGAGAGGACAGCCGCCACGCCGAGCCCCGTGTAGAGGGCCGCGGTGATGGAGCCGTTCTTGCCGAGGCGCACGAACCACGTGCCGATGATCGAGGTGATGATCGATGCGCCGCCCAGGATGAGCGGGAACATGATCGCGTTCATGGCGCCGCCCACGAAGAAGAGCGAGCCGAGGAACATCACCGCGACCGTCGTGACGGCGTACGTCTCGAAGAGATCCGCCGCCATGCCGGCGCAGTCGCCCACGTTGTCGCCGACGTTGTCGGCGATCACCGCGGGGTTGCGCGGGTCGTCCTCGGGGATGCCCGCCTCGACCTTGCCGACCAGGTCGGCACCGACGTCGGCACCCTTGGTGAAGATGCCGCCGCCGAGTCGGGCGAACACGCTGATGAGCGAACCACCGAAGGCCAGACCCACCAGCGGGGCCACGGCCTCGACGTCACCGCCGAGCGCGAGGAAGTAACCGGCCACGGCCAGGAGGCCGAGACCCACCACGAGCAGGCCGGTGACCGACCCACCCTTGAACGAGATGCTCAGGGCCGGCTTGAGGCCGCCCCGTGCCGCCTCGGCCGTGCGCACGTTGGTGCGCACCGAGACGTTCATGCCGATGAAGCCGGCCGCGGCGGACGCCACGGCACCGATGAGGAACCCGATAGCGGCCTTCCAGCCGAGCAGCGAGGACTCCACCGCGCTGCCCAGGAAGCCGATAACGAGGAACAGGATCACGGCGACGACGCCGATGATCGCGTATTGACGGTTGAGGTACGCCTTGGCGCCCTCCTGGATCGCACCGGCGATCTCGCGCATCCTCTCGTTGCCCGCAGGCTGCTTGAGGATGTATGCGGCGAGACCGAGGCCGTATGCGATTGCGATGAGGCCGCATACAAGCGCGACCCATGCACTGTTGTCCGACAACCAGCCGGCCAAGAACTGCCTCCAGGTCTAGGGATACGTTCCCGGCTCGGGTGGCCGGGCAGGCGCAGGCAGGGGCCGGGGCCCCCGCACGCGACGCGGCTTTCTACCAGACCCCTCGGCGCGATTGCCCCCGTGAGCGGCCATAATGCGCCCCGCCATGAGGAAATCCACCGCCCTGATCACCGCCGCCGCCGTGGGCGCGCTCGCCGCATTCACGCGCGGGGTGCGCCAGCCGGGCCCGGCCCTGCCCGGCGACCGGCTGGTGCGGCGTGCATTCCTCACGCGCACCATCGGCGCCCGCATGCCCGCCCCGCCCGACGCCGTGTGGCCGTGGCTGGCGCAGATGGGTGCCGGGCGCGCGGGCTGGTACTCCATCGACCTCATCGACAACGGCGGCACGCCCAGCGCCCGCGAGATCATCCCCGAACTGCAGCGCATCGCCCCCGGTGACGCCCTCGCAGGGTCCACGTTCGGCGGGCCGCCGTTCGTGGTGACCCAGGCCGTTCCGCCGCGCGCGCTGGTGACCACCCTGCGCAGCCGGCTGGGCCGCATCAGGGTGTCGTATGTCTACGTGCTGGACGACGACGGGCACGGCGGCACCATGCTGAGCGCGCGACTGCGCATGGGAGGGCGGCCGGCGGCGCTGGCCATGCTGCTCTCCCCCATGCTGATCGTGGGCCACGAGGTGGGCCAGCGCGTGCAGTTCGCCCGGCTGCGGCGCCGGATCAGTGCCCGCTGATCACGGCTCCGTCGAGGGCGCTGCCACAGGAGTCCTGCTCGGCGGGGATGCGCGGGATCACCGAGAACAGCAGGTCGCGCAGCTTGTCGTTGTTCCTGGCGAAGACCTCGAACACCTCGGTGAGTGACACCGGCGCGACGCCTGGCATGCCCTCGAGCCCCACGTCGTAGTCGGTGATGAGCGAGATGTTGGCGTAACAGATCTCGAGTTCGCGGGCGAGGTGCCCCTCGGGATAGGCCGTCATGTTGATGGCATGCCATCCCATCTGGTTGAACCACCTGCTCTCGGCGCGGGTGGAGAACCGCGGGCCCTGGATCACCACCACCGTGCCGCCGTCGTGCACAGGGATTCCCAGCTCATGGCAGCCCTCCACCAGCAGGCCGCGAATGACGGCGCAGTAGGGGTCGGCAGCGCTCACGTGCGTGGCCTGCGGGCCGTCGTAGAAGGTGTCCCTGCGGGCACTGGTGCGGTCGACGTACTGGTCGCACACCACGAAGTCGCCGAGGCCCACATGGGCCTGCAGGCTGCCCGACGCGCACGGGCCGATGATGTGCGTGACCCCCAGCTGCTTCATGGCCCACACGTTCGCGCGGTAGGGGATCATGTGCGGGGGCAGGGTGTGCTCGTGCCCATGGCGGGGCAGGAACGCCACGCTGCGGCCCCCGACCTCGCCCAGCACGATGGGCCCGCTGGGGTCGCCGTACGGCGTGCTGATCTCCACCTGCTCGGTGTGCTGGAGGAACGAGTAGAAGCCCGAGCCCCCGAACACGCCGATCTGCGCCTGCTGATCTGCCATGCGGGTCAGACCTTGTCGCCGGGCTTCCAGAGCTTGCCGCCGCCCTGGTTGCCGCCGGGGGTCCAGATGTCGCCGCCTGCCGCGCCGCCCGCAGGCGGGCCGGCGGGCGCCGCGCCGCCGCCCTCGCCACCCTCGGCACCCTCCTTGGCGGCCTTGGCCTGCTCCACCAACTCGGCGAACGCCATCTGCAGCTGCGCGAGGGGCTCGGCGAACGGCTTGGCGGCCTCCTCGCCCATGATTGCGTTGGTCACCGCAAGCAGGGCGCGCAGCGACTCGATGGCCAGCCCCGCCTGGGGAAGGTCGAAGTCCTGCTCCGCGCGCGGGCCGAGGCCCATCCGGATTGCCGCCATGTCGGTGAAGGTGGCCATCGTCTGGAAGACGACGTCCTGCACCGGCGTGGTCATGAGTCGGCGCAGCATCTCGGCCGCGACCATCTCCTCCTGGGTGAGCTCGCGCTCCTCCCCACCGCCCTCCACGGGCGTCGGCTCGTCAGTGCTCATGTCGTGCTCACCATTCCGATCAGTTCAAGGGCTTCCTCCGCCGAGCGACGGGTGCGCTCGGCGGCATTGGCATGCATGGCGACGAGGTCGCCGCCGGAGGAGAACTCACGGGCCTGGCGCTGCGCGCCGTTGCCCTGCTCCAGCATCACGGGAATCCCCTCGAGGAAGGGCCCGAGCCCCAGCCGGTCGTGCACCGGGGCGGTGAAGTCGACGAGGGCGCGCACGGCGTCGGCCGTGGTGCGCTCCTCCCCGCGCTCGAAGTCGATCATCTTGCCCTCGAGGCCGTGGCGCTGGGCGCGCCAGAGGTTCTCCTCGATGAGGCGCCCGGGGTGCGCGGGCAGCGGACGGCCGGCGTCGTAGTCGTCGGCGAACCGCGCCACCAGCGCATACGACAGAGCGAGGATGGCCAGGGCCTCCCCCATGTCGGTCTGGCCGTCGGCAATGCGCACCTCGATGGTGCCGAACGAGTGGTGCGGCCGGATGCTCCACCAGATCTGCGTGCTCTCGACGATCGACCCCGTGCGCTCGAGCAGCGACACGAACTCGTCGTACTCGGCGAAGTCCATGAGCGGGTCGGGCACCCCGCAGCGCGGGAACGACCGCGTGAACAAAGACGTGCGGGTGGAGTGCAGCCGGGTGAGCCGCCCCATGTAGATGGCGCTGTTGGCCGATAGCGCCAGGATCTCGGGCAGCACGCTGCGCATGGCAGTGCAGATGCGCACTGCGCGGTCGGCGTCGCGGATTCCCACGTGCAGGTGCTGCGACCACGTGTTGTTGATCCACGCGATGTAGCCCAGCTCGCCGGCCACCCGCTCGTAGTGCGGCGTGTCGATGATGCGCTGGTCCTGCCAGATGCTGAAGGGGTGGCACCCGGTGATCGCCGTGGCGACGCCGCGGTCGGCCGCGTGGCGGATGAGCGCAAGGCGCCCCTCCACCAGGTCGCGTGCCGCGCCGGCGAATGACGCATGGGGGCTGGTCTTGTACTCGATCTCGCTGGTGATGAGCTCACCGGCGAGGTGCGGGCGCAGGGCGTCGGGCGCCGAATCGTGGATGTCCTCGAAGCGCTGCACCAGCGCCATCGACTCGGGGTCGAGCAGCTGGTACTCCTCCTCCAACCCCACGGTGAAGTCGGTCGATTCGGCGAACCGCTCTCGGACGCCATCGAGTATGGAGGGAGCCTCCGGCACGACGGGTGAGGCTACCAGCGGCGGCGCGGGCTTCAGCCCGCGATGGCGAACCGCCCGGCGTCGTCCACCCGCAGGATCTTCACCGCGACGTCGCGCCGGTCACCCGTGCGCGGATTGATGGTGATGGTGCCGGTGGCGCCCCGGAACCCGCGCGTTGCCCTGAGCTCGCGCATGACGGGCCGGTAGGCAGTGGTTCCGGCGCGCCGCATGGCGGCGAACAGGATTCGCGCGGAGTCGTACGTGAAGCTGCCCCAGGTGGCCGGCTGCATGCCGAAGGCGGCCCGGTAGTCGCGCACGTAGCCACGGGCTGTCGGGAACGCCTGCGGCAGGGGAACGCCCGTGAAGAGGCAGCGTCGGCTGAGCTCCACCCCGGCACGTGCGATGAATGAGGGGTCGGCATTCGCGAATCCGAGCAGGCACTTCGCAGGGCTGCCGCTGGCCACGAGCGCGCGGGTGATGCAGATGCCCTCGTTGATCTTGGTGCTCACATAGATGGCGTCAGGGGACGATGCCAGCGCCCGGGCCACGATTGGCGCGCAGTCGGTGGCCCCGGCTTCCACGGGCAGCCGCGTCACCTGCACGCCGCCCGCCTGAAGGCCGGCCTGCATGCCGTCGGCCTCTCCGGCGAGGAACGTTGACGACCCGGCGAGAATCGCCACCCGGGCCGGCTTCCACGTGCTGCGCACGAATGCGACCTCCACCGGCGAGATCTGCCGGGTCTTGGGCTGCACGTTCACGCCCATGCCGCTGGTGGCATCTGTTGAGGTCATCTGCACCGGCACGATGCGCGCCCGCAGGTAGAACGGCAGGTTGATCACGCCCACCGACGAGTTGTAGGGCCCGATCACCACATCGGCCCGCGCGCGGGCCACCCGCCGGAACGTGGGCAGCGCGAGGCCGGGCATGCCCTGGTCGTCTGCCCGGATGACCAGGATCTTGCGCCCCAGGATGCCGCCCTCCGCGTTGGCCTGGCGGGCGGCGAGCTCGACCCCGCGAAGCTGATCGAGGCCGTCCTCCCTGCCCTCACCGCTCATGGGCGCCTCGACGGCCACCACCACCTTGCGGTCGGGGTCCCAGGGTCGGGCCTGCGACATGGCGGGCACGAGGGCCAGTGCAGCGCAGCCGATTGCGGCCGCGGCGAAACGGGGGCGTGCCTGTGACATAGGCCCACCATACGGGCCCGGGCGGCCGGTAAACCCCCCGGATGGTGCTAGCGTCACCCCCGATCGCACGGCAGCAGGCCATGCGACGCGAGGAAGCTCCCCGTCTGGACGCAGTTGTTCCCGGTCGATGGTGGAAGGTTCCTCACCATCGCGGCGAGTGCCGCAAGGAGAACAACCGAATGTCTGACGAATCGTTCGCCGATCTCGGCGTGAGCGAGCCCGTATGTGCAGTGCTCGAGGGCAAGGGCTTCACCGCCCCCTTCCCCGTGCAGGCCATGGTGATCCCCGAGGCCCTCGAGGGACGCGACCTGACCGTGCGTGCGCCCACGGGATCCGGCAAGACGCTCGCCTTCGCGCTGCCCACCGTGGAGTTCCTGCACGAGCCGCACGGGTTCCCCGGTGCGCTGGTGCTTGCCCCCACGCGCGAGCTGGCCGTGCAGATCACCGAGGAGGTCACCCCGCTGGGCGAGGCCCTCGGCCTGAAGGTGGCCGTGGCCTACGGCGGCGTGCCGCTGGACCGCCAGGCGAAGAAGGCCGCTGTTGCCGACTTCCTGGTGGCCACGCCCGGTCGCCTGCTCGACCTGATGCGCCAGCGCCTGATCGACCTGGGCAAGCTCGAGGTGCTCATCCTCGACGAGGCCGACCGCATGCTCGACATGGGCTTCATCCCGCAGGTGGAGGCCATCCTCAAGGGCATCCCGGAGGAGCGCCAGACCATGCTGTTCTCGGCCACGCTCGACGGCGAGATCGCCCGCCTGGCCAACAAGATGACCCGCAGCCCCGGCCTCATCGAGACCGAGGACGACCCCGGCACCGACATCGCGCTGTCCGAGCGCCTGGAGCAGTCGTTCGTCGCGGTTGAGCCCAGCAACCGCACCGAGACCCTCATCGAACTGGTGAAGGACGAGAAGGACCTGGTGCTGGTGTTCTGCCGCACCAAGCGTGGCGCCGCCCGCCTGACCGAGCGCATCAACAAGATGGGCATGCCCGCGAAGGAGCTGCACGGCGACCTGAGCCAGTCCATCCGCGAGAAGACCCTCAAGAGCTTCGCCGACGGCAAGACCCGCGTGCTCATCGCCACCGACGTGGCGAGCCGCGGCATCGACCTCGAGGACATCGGGCTGGTGGTCAACTTCGACCCGCCGGACGACCACGACACCTACACCCACCGCGTGGGCCGCACCGCCCGTGCCGGCCGCACCGGGCGTGCCATAACCATGGTGCTGCCCGACCAGGTGGATGAGGTGGGCCGCATGGCGAAGCGCCTGGGCCAGGAGGAGAACTGGACCAACTCCGGCTTCCGTGACCCCCTCGCCAAGGTGATGTACGCGTCGCGCGGCAGCAAGGTGTTCAAGCCCACCAAGACCAAGATCACCATGACGCCCGAGCAGACCGAGGCCCGCAAGGCCAGCCGTGTGCCCAGGGGGTCGCGCACCCCCACTCAGTAGCCACCGGCGCGGCCGGGTTCGTCTACACTCCCGGCCGCGCCACGGCGCCGACCCCGCCGAGTTAGCTCAGTTGGTAGAGCACTTCCATGGTAAGGAAGGGGTCATCGGTTCGAGTCCGATACTCGGCTTTCCTCGCATCCCCCCGCTCCCCCGCGCCGCTACCCTC
>CAZIQQ010000035.1:0-18228 GCA_964541555.1 uncultured Bifidobacterium sp.
CGCGGGTGCGGGGCTCCTGGCCGAGATCGGGGTGCTCGTGCCCCTCGCCCTGCTGGGGGCCGTCGCCATCGCAGGGCGCAGCGGCACCAGGTGGGGCAGCGCGTCGGTGCTCGCCATCGCGCTGGTCACGATCGTGGCCGCAGAGAGCGGGGTCCAGCCGCCGTTCGGCGGACAGGACATGACCGAGCACGCCGCGAACGCGATGCTCGCGATGTCGCTGTTCGCGGCGGCGGTCATCGCCCTGGGCGCCTACCGCACGTCCGGGGGCGACCGCCAGCGCTCCGCGGTCGGCGTGGCGCTGGTGTTCGGGGCGCTCATGCTGGTGGCGGGCGTCACCTCGCTGGCAGCCAACGAGGTGGCGATGAACCGCGACACGCCCTATGTGCTGTCGGGCCTGCTGTCGCTCGGCGCCGCCCTCGGGCTCGGCGTGCTGCGCATCTCCCGCACGCCCGACACGCCATCCAGCCGTCGCGGACTGGTGCTGGCCTCCGCGGCGGGCGCCGTGTACGTGCTGAACCTCGCCCTGTACCTGCAGGCAGTCCCGCTGGTGGGATCGGGGCCCGCGACCGGGCTTACGATGACCGCGCCCCTCTGGATCGTGGCCATCGGCATGGTGGCCTACCGAACGCGTCCCACGGCGGGGGTGACGGCAGGCGTTGCCCTCATCATCGCCGGGGCCATCGCCTTCGCATGGGACGCCACCGGTGGCGCCACCGGCATCACCCTCGCCCTGGCCTCGGCGGCCGTGTTCGCGGGGTCGGTGCTGATCACCAAGCAGGCACTGGCGCATGCCTCGGTCATCGACGTCGCCCTCGCCTCGGCACTCGCCGCTGCCATCGTTGCGCTTGCGATCGGCGTGGTGGCGGAGGGCGCGGATGCGTTCGACCTCACGGCCGCCGAGTACGGCGCCCTCGCGATGGCGGCGCTCGGGGCGCAGTTGGTGCCGACCCTCGGGCGCTCGTGGGCCCTGTCGCAGATCAGCGCCGACGTGGTGGGCGCCGAGGGCGTGCTGGCACCCGTGACCACCACGTTGCTGTCGTTCTGGTTCCTCGACGCCGCGACCACCGGCGCGGACATCCTCGGCCTCGTGCTCATCGGCACGGGCGCGGTGGTGGCGGCGCTGCTCGGGTCACGCAGCGCGCCGTCCAGAGGAAGGGCGCCCGCCCCGCCCGCCGGGGCGCAGGCGCGCGCCTAGCGCACCACCCGCACCTCGGCCATCATGCCGTTGTCCTCGTGCACCAGCACGTGGCAGTGGAACACGAACCTGCCGGTGAAGTCACGGAAGCGCTGGCGGATGGTGATTCGGCTCTTCGGCGGCATGGCGATGGAATCCGCCCACTCCGGCTGCCCGGTGACGGGGCGTCCGTTGCGCGCCACGACCTGATACGGGTCGATGTGGATGTGGAAGTTGTGCCACTCGGGCGAGTCGTTGACGAGCAGCCACTCCTCCACGGTGTTGAGCCGGGGACTGAACATCGGCACGGGCTTGCCGCCCTTGCCATGGGCGAAGAGCTTCCCGTTCACGAAGAACTGGGCCTTCGCCGGGTTCTGCGTGAAGACCACGCGGCGGCGGGCAGCGATGTCCACGCGCGACCCGCGCAGGTCGTCGGCGCGGCCGAGGAACGACGGCACGGGGCGGCGTGCCTGCGCGGCGCCATCCACGCGAACGGTGGCCACCTGCACTGCGGGCTGGATGCCGAAGGGCGTCGGGCGCTGCTGGAAGTACTGCTGCACGAGCTTGAAGTCGCCGCGCGCGGTGCCGGCGCGCACCAGCACCTCGAACCGCTGGCCGGGTGCGAGGAAGATCTCCGACAGCCGCTGCGGGTGCTGCAGCGTGATGCCGTCACGCGCGAGCAGGAAGTACTCGCCGCCCACCGGCCGGATCTTGAGGAAGCGCTCGGTCGATGCGTTCACCAGGCGCCAGCGCTGCGACTCGCCGGGGCGGATGTCGATGCGCGGCTGCAGCTGCCCGTTGATGATGATGAGGCGGTCCTTCGGCGGGCGCGACTGGCTGGCCGCCGTGGACGATCCGCGCACCTCGGTGTTCTGGAACACCATCACGCGGTCGCGCAGATCACCGATTCCCGGGATGTCGTCGAGGCCACCGCGCACGATGATGGTGCCGGCCTGTCCGGCGAACGTCTGCATGTCGACGTACCGGTGATGATGCGGGTGGTACCAGAACACACCGGAGGGGTGGTTCGCGGGCAGGCGGTAGCGGTACTGGTAGTTCTGCCCGGGGCGGATCGTGAGGAACACGTTGTCCTCAGGCGAGTCGGGCGATACGTGCAGGCCGTGGACATGCAGGTTGGTGATCGCGCCCTTGGGCTGGAGGAACCTGTTGATGTCCTGCACGTCGGGCAGGTAACCGGCGGGCAGGCGGTTGCGGAGCAGCACGTTGAGCTCGTCGCCGGGGTCCACCATCCACGTGGGCGCCGCGAACTTCGACGCATACGTCTGACTCGACACCGCACGTCCGCCGATGTCCACCGTGCGCGTGCGGGGCGTCATCACCACGTCGAGGGCGCCGCCCTGCGAGGCCATCACCGGGGGGTCGCGCAGTGGCTCGCCGGTGACGAAGCCCTCGCACGCCTCGCACGGGGGAGGGTCGGCCATGCCGGCCGACACCACGGCAGCCGTGGCTCCCACGCCGGCGACCACCGCGCATGCGCCCAGGGCCACCAGCACGAGGCGGGGGCGGCGGCGTGGACCCGGGGGACCCGGGTTGTGCGGCTCAGCAGCCAACGCTGGGCGCTCCCGGGAGCCCGCTCGCGTAGCCGGGCGTGGCCACCGAGCCGTTGGGGCAGATGACGGTTCCACCGTCCGGTCCACCGTTGCCGCCATTGGCGGAGAAGTTCCAGCTCCACGACATGCCGGCAGTGGCCGCGCCCGTCATGGGCGTACCCCGCAGCGTCGAGTTGCCGCCGATTGACACATAGATCATGCTGGCCCCGGAGAGATCGATGCCGGAGAGGTCGGCGTCGGTGAACGACGCGCCCCAGAGGTTGGCGGTGGGCCCGGCGAGGCGCCCCTGCACCACGCGCCATCCGGCGGGCAGGGCAGACGGCTGGCCCACGAGTCCGGACCCGGCGATATTGGTGAGCCGTGCCCCGCTCAGGTCGGCGCCGGCCACGGTGGCGTTCAGCAGCATCGCGCTGCCCAGGTTGGCACCGGTGAGCCTGGCTCCCGTCAGATTCGCCCTGGTGAGCATGATGGTGCCGTTGAGACGGGCGCCGGTGAGGTCGGCCCCCGTGAGGTTGGCCCGGGTCAGACCCGCAGCCGTCATCCTGGCCCCGACCGCGCGAACGCCGGCGAGGTTCGCCCGGGTCAGGTTGGCGAGTGGCAGGCGCGCGGAGGTCAGGTCGGCGCCCGAGAGGTTCGCCCGCTGCATGGACGATCCCGTGAAGTCGGCGTAGCGGAGGTCGCGACCCGAGAAGTCGGCCGCGCGCAGATTGGCGCCCCGGCAGGTGGTGTGCCGCGTCGGCGTGGGGTCGGAGACCACGCGACAGCCGCCGGTACCCCCCGCAGCGGAGGCAGCGCCAAGGGCGACGCTGCAGAGCCCCGCGGTCGCGAGGCCGGTGACGATGAGCCCGGATCGCCGGGATGTCGCGTAGCGACTCATCGCGTGACTGTAGTGAACGCGACCGCGTCCCGAGCAGGGCCGTCGTTCCCCCCGGCACCCCTCCGTGCCGGGGCAACCCGGATGACGCCCGCGCGCTAGGCGGCCAGGACCCCGAGCACGATCAGGTAGGCGCCGACCAGCAGAAGCACCGTCACGACGATGGCGATGCGGTGCCGGCCGGCGCCTGCCCTGAGCGCAGTGAGCAGGCGAAGGGCGCGGGCGCGGTCGGCCATGAACCAGAAGATCGGGCCCCAGCCCCATGAGTACGAGATGAGGCTGAACACCAGCACCGTCGCAAGCGTGAACAACACGGAGTGGCCACTGGTCTCGGCCAGGGCGAGGGCGTACCACACGCCCGGCAGCCCGAAGATGAGGCCCACGCCGAACGACACCCGCGACGACTCCACCATGTGCTCCAGCCGCTGCTCCTCACGCGTGCGGTCATGGGCCCTGGGGTGCGCCCGCGCGCGCAGGTGCCGCAACAGCACGTAGCCGGCGAACAGCACGAGCAGCACGCCACCGGCGATGTATGCCGCGGGGAAGTGCCGACCGCCGCCCAGGCCGTCCACGTGGATGCCCAGGTCGCCGATTCCGGCGGCCACGAGAAGTCCCGACACAACCGACGTGAGCATGACGCCCGACACGAAGAGCCACGCGTGGCGCAGGCCGCGCGTGCCCCCGAGCAGGTACAGCACCACGGCGAGGGTCTGCGGTGAGACCGACGAGATGAGGGCGAGTTCGAAGAAGCCCATCGGGGATCAGCGGAGGATGCTGATCGCCCTGGCGGCGATGAGCAGAATGACCAGCAGCGACAGGATCGACTCCACGGCCATCAGCGCCTTCATGCGATGGCGCAGCGGCAGCACGTCTGCGGGGGCGAACGAGACCGAGTTCGAGAACGAGAGGTACAGGTAGTCCCAGAAGGCCGGGCGCCAGGTCCACGGCCCGGGGAGCGTGTACTGGGCGAACAGGAACTCGTGCGGCCCGGGGCGGGCGATGGCGCGGTGGCGCGGCCCGCCGCCATCGATCTCCCAGAACCACACCGCGAAGATGATGACGTTCGTGAACCACACCTGCAGGGCGGCGACGATCAGGTACTTCCCCTCGAAGCCGACCTCGCCGACGATGCCGTACACGAGCTCGCCGATGGCCACGGCGTTCGCCAGCGTCACCAGCGCGGCAAGCGTGATGCCCAGGCGACGGCGGCGGTCGCTCTCCTCGGCCGGTGATGCGGCGGCCACGACGATGAGCACCACCACGAGGGCCGGGATGATCCATCGCACCCACCCGCCGCCGAGTATCAGGTCGCCCGGCAGGCTCACCTCGAGCAGCGCGGCAACGAGGAGGGCCACCAGCGGGGGCCAGCGCGACTCACGCCAGGGATCGGCGTCTTCGTGCGACGGGGTCACGTCGGGATGATGTCAGCCCCTGCCGGAGGGCATGCACTAGTGTCCGCCGCCGTGCCTACCCGGGATGACCTCAGAAACGTGGCGATCGTGGCCCATGTGGACCACGGCAAGACCACCCTCGTCGACGCCATGCTCTGGCAGAGCGGCGCCTTCCGCGAGAACCAGGACGTTCAGACGCGCGTCATGGACTCCGGCGACCTCGAGCGCGAGAAGGGCATCACGATCCTCGCCAAGAACACGGCGGTGAAGCGCGGTGACCTGACCATCAACATCATCGACACGCCGGGGCACGCCGACTTCGGCGGCGAGGTCGAGCGCGGCCTCTACATGGTGGATGGCGTGCTGCTGCTGGTCGACGCATCCGAGGGCCCCCTGCCCCAGACGCGCTTCGTGCTGCGCAAGGCCCTCGAGGGCGGCCTGCCCGTGGTGCTCGTGGTGAACAAGGTCGACCGCCCCGACGCGCGCGTGTCGGAGGTGGTGGATGAGGTCTACGAGCTGTTCCTCGACCTGGGCGCCAACGAGCAGCAGATCGACTTCCCCATCGTCTACACCAACGGCAAGGCCGGCACGGCCTCGCTGTCGGCAGACACCCAGGAGGCCGACCTCGCCCCGCTGTTCGACGTGCTGCGCGACACCATCCCCGCGCCCGAGTACACAGAGGGCGCCCCCCTGCAGGCGCTGGTGACCAACCTCGCCGCCGACTCCTACCTGGGACGCCTTGCCGTGTGCCGCGTGCACGAGGGCACCATCCGCAAGGGCCAGCAGGTGTCGTGGTGCCGCGCCGACGGATCGATCCAGCAGGCCAAGATCGTCGAGCTGTTCGTCACCAAGGAACTCGACCGCGTGCCCGTGAACGAAGCGGGGCCCGGCGACATCATCGCCATCGCCGGCATCGAGGACATCACCATCGGCGAGACCCTTGCCGACCCCGACGACCCGCGGCCGCTTCCCGTGATCACCGTCGACGAGCCCAGCCTGGGCCTGACCATCGGCATCAACACCTCCGCGCTCGCCGGCAAGGAGGGCAAGAAGCTGACGGCCCGCATGGTGAAGGACCGCCTCGACCAGGAGCTCGTCGGCAACGTGTCCCTGCGCGTGCAGCCCACCGACCGGCCCGATGCCTGGGAGGTACAGGGGCGCGGCGAGCTTCAGCTGGCGGTGCTGGTGGAGACCATGCGCCGCGAGGGCTTCGAGCTGACCGTGGGCAAGCCCGAGGTTCTCATCCGCGAGATCGACGGCAAGCGCCACGAGCCGGTCGAGCGCGTGACCATCGACGTGCCCGAGGACATGATGGGCGTGGTCACGCAGCTGCTGGCACTGCGCAAGGGCCGCATGGAGCAGGTGGTGAACCACGGCACTGGCTGGACCCGCATGGACTACCTGGTGCCCGCGCGCGGCCTGGTGGGGTTCCGCACCGAGTTCCTCACCGAGACCCGCGGCACCGGCCTGCTGCACTCGGTCTTCGAGGGCTGGGAGCCCTGGATGGGCGAGATCCGCACGCGCACGCGCGGCAGCCTGGTGGCCGACCGCACCGGGGTGGCCACCACCTTCGCGATGTTCGGCCTGCAGGAGCGCGGCACCATGTTCGTGGAGCCCGGCGAGGCGGTGTACGAGGGCATGGTGGTTGGTGAGAACTCACGCAGCGAGGACATGGACGTGAACATCACCAAGGAGAAGAAGCTCACCAACATGCGGTCGAGCACCTCGGATGAGCTCGAGCGCCTGGTGCCGCCGCGCAAGCTGTCGCTGGAGCAGGCGCTCGAGTGGGTTCGCGACGACGAGTGCGTCGAGGTCACCCCCTCCAGCGTGCGCATGCGCAAGGTGGCTCTCGACGCCACCACCCGCGCCAAGATGGCGAAGAGCCGCAAGACGGCCGCCGAGTCGTAAGCGCCTACGATCGGGCCATGCCCGACGTGCGCATCGACGACAGCGTGACCCCCGCCGCGCACCGGGCGGGGATGCTCGCCGCGCTCGAGGTGGGTCATGTGGACAACCGGTTCCACTACGTCGGGGAGCGATCCGCCGCGATGTGGCGGGCCCTGGCATCCGGGCACTCGCCCGCCCGGGCCGACGACGGCCTCGTGGCCTATGACGCCGCTGCACGGGCCGCCCTGGCGGCGCTACCGGATGGCCCGGTGCATGTGATCGGCGTGGCATGCGGCGACGGCGTGAAGGAACGGCGCCTGCTGGGAGCTCTTGTGGCGGCCGGGCGCACCGGGGTATCGGCCACGCCGGTGGACGTCAGCATCCCGCTGGTCACGGCCGCGGCGCAGGCCATGTCGGCCGTGCCGGGGGTCGATGCCCACAATGCCGCCGCGGTGGACATCACGGCCGTTCCCGACCTCTCCGAACTGCTCGCGCCGCGTGGCGCGGGCACGCGCCTCGTGACGCTGTTCGGTGTCATCTCCACCCTGGGTGCCGGGGCGCTGTCCCCCGCCCTCTCGCTGCTCTCGGCCGGCGACGTGCTGATGGTGAGCGCGAACCTGCTGCCCGACGATCCGGGCGCCCGTGACCACGTGATGGCCCAGTACGACAACCACGCCACTCGCGCGTGGCTGCAGGCGGTGCTCGATGACATCGGCCTGTCCGACGCCGGCGGCATCTCGTTCCGCTGGGATCAGGCGGGCGGCGGCGAGGTGATCGTGGGCGAGGTCATGCCCGGCCGGCCGCTGGTGGCGCAGGTCGAGGGCATCACGGCCGGCCTGCCCGCGGGCAGGCCCATCCGCGTGCTGGAGTCGTTCCGCCACACCCCCGACGAGCTCGCTGCGCTGCTGCGCAGTGCCGGGCTGGGCGACCCCGTGGTATGCGTATCGCCCAGTGGAGAAGAGGGCGTGGCGGTGGCGGTGGCCCGCTAGCCGGCTGTCGCGATGTCCCCGGGGGCCAGCGACTGCAGGGTGTCGACCACCGCCCTGACCTTCGGGACCTCATGGGTGCGCAGCAGGCCCGCCTGCCCCAGCACAGCCGGCACGGCGAAGAACGGCTCGGCGCAGCGGACCTCCTCACGGAAGAAGTCGAACGCGTGCGGCAGCGCGTGGCATACGGGCCAGCCGAGCACCCGCAGGCGGAACGTGTTGAGGAAGACCTTCACCTGATGGCGCACCCGGGCCGGCCCGTCGAGCAGGTTGCCGTAGTAGAAGCCCAGGCCGGGGTCCACGAACAGCCGCTCCACACCCAGCTCGACGGCGCGCTCCAGGCGCGGACCGAAGTGTTCGAGCAGCGTGGGGATGGGATCGTCGCCCAGCACGAGGTCGTGAACCTCACGCACGTTCGCCCCCTGCACGAAGCACATGATGACGGCGGCGTCGTGCTCGGCGGCCGTGGCATACATCTCGTCCTCGCGCTCGACCCCGGTGAGGTTGAGCACCTGGGCACCCGCCCCCAGCACCACCTTCGCCACCTCGGGTGAGTAGGTCTCGACCGATGTGACGATGCCATCGTCGCGCAGCGCGGTCACGACAGGCAGCACGCCGGCCACCTGATCCGCGGGAGAGACCCTCGTGGCGCCGGGGATGGTCGACTCGGCCCCGATGTCGATGATCATCGCGCCCTGCGCCGCGAGCACACGTCCGCGCTCGATCGCCGCAGTTGTGGAGGGCGACACCGACTCGCGGTACCACGAGTCACGGGACAGGTTCACCACCCCCATGAGCTCGATGCATGCATCGGCGTCGAACGCGCGACCCCCGATGTCGAACGAGCGCACGCGGGCGCGGAGGGCGTCGGGGTGGGCCGCCGCGAGGGAGGCGATCTCGGCCATGAGGGGAGCGTGGTCTGTCATCGATGCGAACCGTACCCCTGCATGGGGTGCTGCCTAGCCGGGCATCGGTCCCAGCGAGGGGATGACCACCGCAGGGGCGCGGGCGAGCAGCGCCTGGGCATCCACGCCCGGAGCACCCACGAGCACACCGTTCTCGGCGATCAGGGCCCTGCCGGGCATCAGCGCCCGGTGCACCGGCGACCAGAGCGCGCGCTCCCCCGGGCGGCCCGTGCCGAGCGACTCCAGCCCCGCGGGGGCCGGGCTGCCCGGTGCCCACGCGCGCCCGCCCGTCATTGCCACCAGGCCCTGGGCGTCGCGGGGGTCATCGTCACGCGTGGCGAGTACCCACACTGGCCCACCCAGGCGCTCGATGTCCCGCTCGATCGCACGCCGGAAGCGATCGAGGTCGTCACCGGCGGCCGGCAGCACGGGGTCGACGAGCAGGATGGCGTCGCCATGCTCCAGGTACGCCGACGCGAGCGCGACGCCGTCGCGGAGCACGGCCCAGCGCCAGAGCCCGTCGTGGATGCGGGTCACCTCCACCCGCGGAACGCTAGACGCACGGCGGGCAGGGCACGGGCCGGCGCAATCGAACATCTCAACGTGGGACGCCTCGCGCGCTGGCTCGGCACCGAACTCGTCACCTGGCTCGTGGCCGGCGGGGCGCTGGTGCTCGTGCTCGTGGTGTTCGCGCCGCTGGTCGTGGCACTCGTCGTGGGCGGCGCCGTCACGCTGGCGCTGGCCCTGGGCAGCTGGTCGCGCCGCGGCCGCGACGGCCTCGCTCGACGCCGGGGGCTTGCCGCAGCCGACCAGATGACGGGGGAGGAGTTCGAGGACTGGCTGGCGATCCTCTTCCGGGCTGCCGGCTGGCGCGTGCGCCATACGCGGGCCACGGGGGACTTCGGCGCCGACCTGGTGCTGGGCCACGGGCCGGTCGACGAGGTCGTGGTGCAGGCGAAGCGCCAGGGGCGGCCGGTGGGCGTGGCAGCCGTGCAGCAGGCCGCCGCGGCGAGGATGCATTACGGCACGGCCGACGCCATGGTGGCCACGAACAGCACCTTCACGCCTGCGGCAATCGAGCTCGCCGCCAGCACCGGGGTGATCCTGTGGGACCGCGACGACATCGCCCGGGAGCTGCTGGCACCGCCGGGCCCCCGCTCGGGAAGCATCGCGGGCTGAGCCCATGGCACGCATGAGGCGAAAGGGCGACCTGCCCGAGAAGACCTGCGCCACATGCGGACGCCCCTTCGCCTGGCGGCGGAAGTGGGCCGACGACTGGGATCAGGTGCGGTACTGCTCTGAGCGCTGCCGACGCAATCGACCGCGGGAAAAACGGGAGGACCCGCCCGCGAACGATTAGGGGAGGAATAAGTACGACCCAAACCTTGACAGTTCCCCTTGCTTCGTTGTCCAGCTTCTGCCTTACTCCCCGAACCCGAACGGGCGACGCCCAGGAGACGACATGAACGCGACCACGGATGAGATGACTGCCCCGCAGACGGCGCTCGATCGCATGCGCGAGAGGGCGGTGTCCGATTACCTGTCCGTGTCGCGCAACTGCGGCGTGTACTCGAGCACCGACGACTACCTGGCCGCCGAGGAGCGCGCCTGGGACCGCCTGCAGGCGGCCGTCGGTCGCGCGCGCCGCGTCGAGGAGTCCGCACTCGTCTAGGGGTGCCGGTGGGACGCATGGCCCACACGGGCTAGTGCATCCGTCGTCTTGACGTAAAATCAAAGGTGAAATGACGTCAGTTCGACGTAAAATCACCGCATCAGGCCCCGTCGTGGTCATCGGGTCCGGCCTCGCCGGAATGTCCGCCGCGCTCCGGATCGCCCCCCGGCGTCCCGTTCTGCTGCTTACCAAGCACGGGCTCGGTGAGGGCAGCACGTCGTGGGCGCAGGGGGGCATCGCCGCCGCGATCGGCCCCGACGACTCGGTGGATGCCCACGCGGCAGACACGATCGACGCCGGCGCGGGCAGTTGCACCCCCGATGCCGTCGCCGCCGTGTGCGGCGACGCCCCCCGCACCATCTCGGCGCTCGCCGAACTGGGCGTGGCCTTCGACCGCGCGCATGGCGAGATCGCCCTGGCCCGCGAGGGAGCGCACTCCCTCCCCCGCGTCGCACACGCCGGCGGCGACGCCACGGGTCGACACGTGGTCGATGCGCTCGCGGCGCACGTGATCGCGCACGCGGCGATAACGGTGCTCGAGAACACCCGGGTCGACGACCTCCTGGTAGGCGACGCCGGGGTCACGGGCGTGCGCCTCGCCGGCGGTGAGGTGGTGGGGGCATCAGCGGTCGTGCTGGCCACGGGTGGGTCCGGGCACCTCTTCTCGCGCACCACCAATCCGCTGGGCGCCACCGCCGACGGGGCGGCCCTCGCCCGGCGTGCGGGTGCCGCCCTGGCCGACCTCGAGATGGTGCAGTTCCACCCCACCGCCCTGGCAGTGGGCCCCAGCCCGCTCGGACTGATCAGCGAGGCCGTACGCGGCGCCGGGGGCATGCTGTTCGACCGCCACGGCGACCCCGTGATGGCAGGCGTGCACCCCATGGGCGACCTGGGACCACGCGACGTCGTGGCGCGCGCGGTGTTCCGCCGGGCGCGCGAGACCGGCGGTGACGTGGTGATGAGCCTCGCCCACCTCGACCCGGACCGCGTGCACGCACGGTTTCCCGAGGTGGCCGCGCTCTGCGCCGCGCAGGGAATCGACCTCGCGACCGACCCGGTGCCGGTGACCCCGGCCGCGCACTACGCCATGGGCGGTGTGCTCACCGACCTCGATGGCCGCACCACCGTGCCCGGGCTCTGGGCCGTGGGCGAGTGCGCGTCCACCGGCCTGCATGGCGCGAACCGCCTGGCATCGAATGGGC
This sequence comes from uncultured Bifidobacterium sp., assembly GCA_964541555.1. Lineage (GTDB taxonomy): Bacteria > Actinomycetota > Thermoleophilia > Miltoncostaeales > Miltoncostaeaceae > SYFI01. Next base: position 11,663 of record CAZIQQ010000035.1, read on the forward strand.
TGCTGGAGGCCGCGGTGCTGGGGCGCCGTGCCGCCGACGACGTGGCGGCGGGTGGCGGCGAGCCCATGCCCGGTCCGAGGGTGGACCCCCTGCCGCTCGCGACCGGCGATGCCGACGGCGCCGCGGTGCGGCACATGGTGGGCCTCATCATGTGGGATGGCTGCGGGCTCGAGCGCGATGCCGCCGGGCTGGCCGATGCCGCCGGGCGCCTGGACGCGCTGCCCACGCCGGCCGACGCCGAGAGCGCCGGCCTGCTCGAGGTGGCACGCCTCGTGGTGGCAGCCGCAGCAGCCCGCGAGGAGAGTCGCGGCGCCCACTTCCGTTCCGACTTCCCTGATCCCGACCCCGCCCTGGCACGCCGTACATGCTGGGCGGGCGACACCCCGGCGGCCATGCCGTCGATCGACCTGACGGAGGCAGCGTGACCAGCACCGCCCCGATGTGCGCCATCCCGGCGCCCGAGGAGACGGTTCCCGAGGCCGAGCTCATCGCCCGCGCGACCGCGGCGAGGGAGGCCCTGGGCGAGCGCCTGGTGATCCTGGGCCACCACTACCAGAAGCACGAGGTCATCCGGTTCGCCGACATCACCGGTGACTCGTTCCTGCTCGCCCGCCGCGGCGCCGAGGCCACGCGGGCCGACCTGGTGGTGTTCCTGGGCGTGTACTTCATGGCCGAGGCCGCGGACATCCTGTCGCAGCCGCACCAGCGGGTGATCCTCCCCGACCTGGGCGCGGGCTGCCACCTGGCCGAGTGCGCCGACATCTTCACGGTCAACGACGCCTGGGAGCAGATCACCGGGGCCTTCCCCGACCGCACCATCGTGCCGCTGACCTACATGAACTCGGGCGCCGACCTGAAGGCCTTCGTGGGGCGCAACGGCGGTGCCGTATGCACGTCGGGCAACGCCGAGCGGGCGTTCCGGTGGGCCCGTGAGCAGGGCGACATGGTGTTCTTCTTCCCCGACGAGCACCTGGGCCGCAACACCGCGTGCCTGCTTGGCATGGACCCCTCTGACCCGGTGGTGTGGGATCCCCGCCAGGCCGAGCTCGGGGGAATCGCCCCGGACGCCCTGGCGGCGTCGGAGGTCGTGCTGTGGAAGGGCTTCTGCAACGTGCACACCGGCTTCACCGTGCGCCAGATCGACGAGGCCCGGGCGGCGCACCCCGGCGTGACGGTCATCGTGCACCCGGAGTGCCCGCGGCCGGTGGTGGAGGCGGCCGACGAGGACGGCAGCACCGAGTACATCATCACGCGCCTCGACGAGCTGCCGGCGGGGTCGACGGTGGCCATCGGCACCGACTGGAACCTGGTCGACCGCCTGCGCATCAACCACCCCGACAAGACGGTCTTCTGCCTGAAGGAGGACCTCTGCCCCTGCGTCACCATGAACCGCATCACCCTGCCCAAGCTGACGTGGACCCTCGAGAACCTCGCGGCCGGCGAGGTGATGAACGTGGTGAGCGTGGACGAGGACATGGCGGCCGAGGCGCGCCTGGCCCTCGACCGCATGCTGGCCCTCTGATGGACCTCGCAGACCTGGTGGCCGCCGCCCTGGCCGAGGACCTGGGCGAGCGGGGCGACGTGACCTCGCTGGTCACCATCCCCGAGGACGCGCGGGCGCGCGGGCGCGTGGTGGCCCGGTCGGGCGGAGTGCTGGCGGGGCGCGCCTTCGGCGAGGAGGTCCTCCGCCAGATGGGGGTGTCGGGAACCTGGCAGGCCGCAGACGGTGCCGTGCTGTCACCCGGCGAGAGCGTGCTGGGGGTGGATGGCCCCGCCCGTGCGGTGCTGGCGGCCGAGCGCACGCTGCTGAACGGCATGTCGCACCTGTCGGGCATCGCCACGCTCACCGCGCGCTACGTGGATGCCGCGCGCCCCGCGAAGGTGCTGGACACCCGCAAGACCACGCCCGGGTGGAGGGCGCTCGAGAAGCAGGCAGTGGCGGCGGGCGGAGGTGTGAACCACCGCATGGGCCTGCACGACATGGTGCTGGTGAAGGACAACCACCTGGCCATGGGCGGGGTGGACCTGCTGGCGGCCGTGGCCAGGGCGCGGGCGGAGCTGCCGGGCGTGCCGGTGGAGGTCGAGGCCGACGACCTGGCCGGCGTGCGCCTGGCGCTCGATGCCGGCGCCGACCGCGTACTGCTCGACAACATGGACGAGGCCACCATGCGCGAGGCCGTGGCGCTGTGCGCCGGGCGCGCCGAGACCGAGGGGTCGGGCGGCATGGACCTGGACGGCGTCGCGCGTGCTGCGGCGTGCGGGGTCGACTACGTGAGCGTGGGTGCGCTCACCCACTCGGCGCCCGCCCTCGACCTTGCCCTCGACCTCGACTAACCCCACGGGCGCCAGTCCGGCGCGCATCTTCACCGCGATCGCCTTCGCCGTGGCGGCAGGGGCCATCGCGCTCGCCACCTTCGACTACGCCGTGGTGGCGATGCAGGCCGACCTGCACTTCTCGGCCGAAGACGGCAACGCCGCGATGCTGGTGCCGGCCACCAGTTCGCTGGTGGTCGTGTTCGTCGCGGGCATCCTGGGCGACCGGATCGGCCGGCGACGCGTGATGCTGGCCAGCGGGGCGGTGTTCGCGGCCGGAGCGGCGATCGTGGCCGGTGCCCCCTCGCTTGCGGTGGTGGTGGTGGGCCAGGTGCTCGAGGGCGCCGGCGGGGCCGCGCTGGCGATCAACGCGCTCGCGGTGCTGTCCGCGGCGTTCACGACCGGCCGGGCCCGCGCCGTGGCCTTCGGCGCGTTCAGCGCGATCATGCCGGCGGTGTTCATCGCCGGGCCGGTCGTGGGCGCGGCGCTCGAGCAGGCGGTGGACTGGCGGGCCATTCCCGCGCTTTCGGTAGCCGTGGGCCTGCTGGCCATGCTCGCGGCCGCCCTCCTGCTGCCGCGTGACCAACCCCCCGGTGCCGGCGAGGTGGTCACGCCCGTACTGGCGGGCGTCGCGCTGTGCGGTCTGGCAGGCGCGGCCAGCGCGCTCATCGTGGCCCCGGGGGTCGTGGCACTGGGGCTGCTGCTGGTCGGCGTGGGAGCCGGCGCCGGGCTGATCGTGGCCATGCGTCGCATGACGTCACCATCGCTCGACCTCGGATTGCTGCGCGCGCCGGGCGGGTCGGCCGCGCTGCTGGCGCTGGCCCTCGCCAATGCCGCCAACCTGCTGTTCTTCACCACCCTGCTGCTGCAGTACCTCATGCGCCTCGACCCGTTCGATACCGCGCTCGCCATGATCCCGGTGCAGGTGGCCGCGACGGCCGGCGGCTTCACCGGCGGATGGGTGATCGCCCGCCTCGGCGTGACCCGCGCCGCGGTGGGCACCCTCACCGCCACCGCCATCGCGTCGCTGGCCGTGGTGATCGTCGGGGTGGGGTCGCCACTGTGGGTGGTGCTCCTGATGGCGGCCATCTATGCGTTCGCCGGCCTGGCGAGCACGGCGCCACTGACCCAGCGGGTGATGGACCTGACCCCGGGCCAGCAGGAGGGCATCGGCTCGGCGTTCCGCACCGGCGCCGCGGCCATCGGCGCCGCGGTGGGAGGCGTCGCGGTCGCGGCCATCGCGTTCTCGACGTTCCAGGCATCGTTCGCCAGCGGCCTCGAGGACTCCGGGTTCAGCAGCGCCCGGGCGAACGACATCGCGCAGGCGGTGCGGGAGTCCGCGTCCCTGCATGGACTGCACCCGAAGCCGCTGGGAATCCCGCCGCGCGACGTGGCGGAGGTCGAGCGGCGGGACGCACCCAGGCTGGAGGCCGCCGAGATAGGCGCGTACCGCGCCGTCGCCATCGCGGCGGCGGTCGCCAACGGGCTGGCGGCGATGGTGCTGCTGCTCTCGCTGCGCATGCATCGCCGCCGGGCAGCCCGCCCGGGGTAGCATGAACCCACGGAATTCCTCCCGACTGGAGATTCACATGAGGCGCACCCTTGCGCTCACGCTTGCCGCGGCCACGGTCGTGGCCGGAGGCGTCGCGACCCAGGGCATGGCGGCGAAGGCCCCGGCGCCCGCCCCGAAGGCGCTCCCGAACCCCGAGCTCACCTGCCAGCAGTTGATCGGGCGCTTCTTCAACAACCTGAACCCCGGGCGCAAGGCACAGCTCACGGCGTTCCTCGCCGGGTCGTTCATCATCTACCGCGCCGATGGCACGCACGCGACCAAGGCGCAGTACCTGGCCAACTACCCCACCTACACCCCCTGGGGCATCAAGGTGGGCGATGGCGACTACGAGTCACCAACCCTCACGTGCCGCGTGCATAACTGGCTGAATGCGGCCCCGACGTCGGTGACGCCGGCTCTCTACACCTTCGCGTGGATCAGGGGGAGCTGGAGGCTGACGTCGTTCGCGAAGTTCGCGAACGTGCCGCCGTCCGCCGTCAACGACTAAGCGCAAGGGCACAGTGGCTGCCCGCCCGACGGGCGCCGCGGGGCGTCCTGTTGCCACCTTCGCGGTCATCGCCCTCGCCGTGGCCCTCATAGCGATCAGCGCATCGAGCTTCGAGTACATGCTGGGGCCGATGCGGGACTCGCTCGGGTTCACGCTGGACACGGGCAATGCCATCGTCCTGATACCCGAACTCGGGGGGCTGGCGCTGGTATTCGTGGCGGGGGCCCTCGGCGACCACCTCGGGCAGCGGCGCATGATCGTCGCGGGGGCCACGGCATTCGCCGTCGGCGCGCTGATCGTGAGCGTTGCACCCGGCGTCGGCCTGGTGACCGTGGGCCGCCTGCTGGAGGGCGCGGGCGGCATGCTGGCGGGCATCGTGGCGCTCGCGCTCCTGTCGGACACCTACACGGCCCCCCGCCAGCGATCGCTCGCATTCAGCGCCAACGCGGCAGTCCTCCCGGCGTCCTGGGCCCTGGTGCCCATCGCCGCATCGCTCATCACGGTCCACGGCCACTGGAGGCTCGTGAGCGTGACGTGGATGGTCATCGCGATCGCCGCCGCGGTCACCGCGCTCGTGGTGCTGCCGACAGACGGACCGGTGACACGACCCGAGGTCGTGACCCCGCTCCTCGGTGGTCTGGCGCTGGCAGCCATCGCCACGGCGTGCACGGCCCTCGCCACAGGCGGGGGGATGACCGCGGTCATCTCGCTGTGCGTCGCTGCGGCCGCGTGCATCGGGCTCCTCATCACCATGCGCGCGGTCAGGGCGCCGGGGCTCGACCTCCGACTTCTGCGCTCGTGGGCCGGCTCCCTGACCCTCGCAGGGGTCGCTGCAGTCAACGCGGTCAGCCTGCTGTTCTTCACGACGATCCTCCTGCAGTACCGGTTCGACGTGGGCCTGGTGGCCCTGGCGATCGTGATGCTCCCGGTTCAGATAGCGGGCGTACTCGGCTCATTCGGGGCCGCCCCGCTGGTCAACCGCATCGGCGTCGTGCCCGCGACCGTGGCGATGATGCTGCTGTCGGCGGTGGCAGCACTCCTCGCCTTGCTCGTGGGTCCGGGGGCACCGGTGTGGCTGGTCATCGGCACCGCGTGCCTTTACGCGGTGTTCGATGCGGGAAGCAGGGGGCCGCTCGCCGCTCGCGTGATGGATCTCGCCCCGCCCGGCGGCGAGGGCAGTGCGGCCGCGCAGGGCCGGGCCTGGAACTCCGTGGGGTCCGCCATCGGCGGCATCGTGGTGGGGGTCCTGGTCTTCGGGACCTTCCAGGCCGCGCTGTCGGGGAACCTCCAGGCGCGCGGCGTGGATCCCGTGATCGCCACAGCCCTCGCGGCAGAGGTCCGCGCCGGTGCGATCTCCGCCGAGGTGGCACACAGCTACGACCTGCCCCCGGACGTGGGCATCGAACTGCGCGGCGGCGAGGACCGCGGCGTTGCCGCATCGCAGGCGGGTGCCTACCGCGCGGCGGGAATCATCGCCGCGGTCACGGCCGGCCTCGGCGCGCTCCTCGTGGGGGCATCGGCATACAGGCGGCGCAGGCGATGGCCCACAGGCTGAGTGTCTCGACGGATCCGCACTGCGGGCCATCGGCCGACGGCGACGGTATCCTCGGCCCCCGACGGTGACACCTGCGGAGACCACAATCCAGATCCTCCTTCCGGTACTCGGCGAGTCCGTGACCGAGGGAACCGTGATCGAGTGGAGGAAGCAGGTCGGGGAAGCCGTCGCCGAGGGCGAAACCCTCCTGGAGGTCACCACCGACAAGGTCGACGTGGAGATCCCGTCACCGGCCGCAGGGGTGCTCTCGACGATCTCTGCAGGGCCCGGCGCGGCCGTCGAGGTGGGTCAGCTGCTCGGCGAGATCGCATCGGGCAGCGACGCCGCACCCGCCGCGGCAGCGCCGGCCGGGCCGGACGCCAATGGCGCATCGGCGTCTGACGGGCCCGCCACGCTTGTGCCGATCCAGTTGCCCGACATGGAGTCGGTGACCGAGGGCACCGTGGTGGAGTGGAAGAAGGCCGTGGGCGAGGCCGTGGCGCAGGACGAGATCATCGTGGAGGTCTCGACCGACAAGGTCGACCTCGAGGTGCCCTCCCCCGCCGCCGGCACCCTGGCCGAGATCTCCGTGCCGAACGGCGAGCCCTTCGACGTGGCCAACCCGCTGGGCCAGGTGGCCGCGGGTGCAGCGCCCGCCG
>CAZIQQ010000036.1:0-17618 GCA_964541555.1 uncultured Bifidobacterium sp.
TCGTCGTCGACGACGAACTTGTACGAGTAGTAGATGTCGCCCTCGTGCCCGAGCTTCATGCGGCGAAGCGTGGCGGCCACGCGGGTTCCCACCTCGACGGCGTCGGGGTCAACGCCCATCACGGGCGCGGGAAGGTTCACTCCCTCGTCCATCTGGATGTGACCCACCACATAGGGCTCCTGCCCCAGGAACTCGCGGGGCGGGTAGTAGACCACCGTGTAGTTGGTGATCTCACCGGTGCCCTTGAGCTCGAACTCGCTGAGCGAGTCGTTGCCGCACTTGTAGCAGTGGCTGCGCTCCCACCAGGGGCTGAGCTCACCGCACTTGTCGCACTTCATCGCGAACAGGTGCAGCTTGGGCGGACCGAGCCGCGAGAACTCGATTGCGGAGACGGTCACGTGATCAGCCCTCGCGCTGGTAGACGTGGATGGCGCCCACGGAACCCGGGCCGCCACGGCAGGCCGAGATGCCGATCTCGGCGTCGGCCCGCAGCATGCCCTCGGGGGCCGTACCGCGAAGCTGCTCGACGATGTCCACGGCCTGGGTTGCGCCGGTGGCGCCCAGCGGGTGCCCCTTGCACAGCAGGCCACCCGACGGGTTGACGGCGATCTTGCCGTCGAGCCAGGTGGATCCGTCTTCGGCGCCCTTCCAGCCGTCGCCACGCTTCGCGAAGCCCAGGCCCTCGATGCCCAGCGGCTCCTGGATGGCGAACGAGTTGTAGATCTCGGCCACGTCGACGTCGTCGGGGGTGATGCCGGCCATCTCGTAGGCGCGCTCCGCCGGACGGGCGAACAGGTTGTAGGCGTCGTCCAGCGTGTCGCTGGCCTGGTACCAGGTGCCCGAGCCCATGGACGTCGCGGTCACGAACACCTGCGGCTTGTTCGGCTGCGCCTCGAGGATCTCCGGACGGCACAGCACCAGCGCGGACGCGGCGTCGGTCATCGGGCAGACCTCGTACAGCTTGAGCGGGTCGGCCACCTTGGCGCTCTTCATGACCTCTTCCACCGTGCACTCGAAGCGCAGGTGGGCCGAGGGGTTGCGGGCGCCGTAGAAGTGGTTCTTGACCGACGTGTGGGCGAGGTCCTCCTCGCTCACGCCGTAGGTCTGCATGTACTTGCGGGCGGTCAGCGCGGTGCCCGAGGGGAAGGTCAGCCCGGAGAAGTACTCCTCCTTGCTGTCGGCGGCCTGGGCGATGATCGAGGTGCCCTCGACCGTCGCGAGGTCGTTCATCTTCTCGCAGCCAAGCACCATCACGGTGTCGTAGAGGCCCGAGGCGATGGCCACGCACCCCAGGTGCAGCGCCCATGCGCCGGTGCCGCAGGCGGCCTCAACGCGCACGGCGCCGGCCGGAACCACGCCCAGGTGGTGGGCCACCATGAGACCGGTGGAGTTCTCGTAGTTGAAGCCGACCGAGCCGACGTTGCCCACGTAGAGCATCTGGATGTCCTGCGGGGACACCCCTGCGTCGTTCATGGCCTTGCGCCCGGCCTCGACGGCGAGGTCCTTGAGCGACTTGTCGTGCTGGATCTTATGCGGGGTCTTGCCGATCCCCAGGACGCCGACCTTCATGTCTTCCGCTCCTCCGCCTAGTGGGGCTGCTGCTGGCGCCCCTCGGTCCAGCGATAGTAGGTGCCGACGGCGATCTGCTCGCCGGAGTCGATCATCTCACGCGTGCCGATGGACTTCGGCTTCCTGGTGACCTCGATCGACTGGGCGATGGCCTCGCCGCCACCGTACGCCAGGGCCATGAGGCTGCTGCCCTTGCGCGATGCGTCGAGGCCCAGGCACAGGGCCAGGCCCACCGACGCGGCGCCGACGTTTCCGATGTCGCCCACGAACTGCGTGGCCTCGAGCTGCTTGGCCTGGGCGCCGATCTTCGCGAGCCCGCGCAGCACCTGCGGGTGCGGCTGGCTCGGGCAGATGCTCGTGTACTTGCCGGTGGGACGCTCGGTGGCCTTCTCCAGCTCCCGGGCCGCGGCCGTGGTGGCCTTGGCGTAGGAGTCGAACAGGACCTCCAGGCGGAAGCGCGGCTCCTGCTCGCGCCCGAGCGTCCAGACATCGAACACCTCGAGCGACTCGCGCGACTGCGGGCCGAGGGTCGCGATGCCCTCCGCCTTCTTCCCGGGGTCGATCACGAACGCCGCTGCCGCGCCGGCCGACAGGACGTCGGCGACACGGTCGCGGTACGAAACCAGATGGTCGGTGGCCACCACGAGGGTGGGCCCGACGTCGAGCGTCTGCGCGATGCGGAAGGCATCGAGCAGGCCCGTGGCGTTGGGGCCCAGGTCGATGTTCACGGCCCCGTCGTCCAGGCGCAGCGCCCGGCCGAGGGTCTGCGACATCTTGCGGAGCCCGAAGGGCGGGGCCTGGGTGGTCACGATGACCGCGCCCAGACCCCTCTCGCCCTTCAGCGCCTGGCGCGCCGCCTCGTAGGCCATCGTGAGGGTGTCCTCATCGAGGCCCGGAGTGGCGAGCCCGCGCGACCGGGGACGTCCCGGTCGCCCGTAGAACTTCTGGATCTCACCGAGCGGAGCCCGGTACTGGGGTACATAGGCCCCGTAGCTGGTGAGTACGGCCATCGGCTAGCGCTTCACCTTCACGCCGGCCTCCTCGCGGTCCCACGTGTCCGCGGTGATGCCCTCGTCGCGCAGCTTGTTCTTCTGCACGCGCTCGGTGGGCGTCTTCGGGAGCGAGTCCACGAAGCGGATGTAGCGGGGAACCATGAAGTACGGCATGCGCTCGGCCATGAACTCGGTGAGCTCGACCATGTCCGGCTTCTCGCCCTCGGCGATGCAGACGATCATGATCTCGTCCTCCGACGACGCACCCTCGCCGGCCTTCACGCCGATGGCGGCGGCCTCCTTGACGTTGGGGTGCTCCGAGACCTGGCGCTCGACCTCCATGGACGACACGTTCTCGCCGCGGCGACGGATGTAGTCCTTCACGCGGTCCATGAAGTAGATGTAGCCGTTCTCGTCCATGCGGCCGAGGTCGCCGGTGTGGAGCTTCAGGTTCTTGAAGTCCTCAGCGGTCTTCTCGGGCATGCCGTAGTAGGCGCGCATGACGATGTTCGGGATCTTCATGTCGACCACGATCTCACCCGGGGTGTCGGGCGGGAGCGGACGGTCGGTACCCGGCTCGACCACGAACACCTCGTAGCCGGGGTTGGCGACGCCGATGGAACCGGGGACCGGGTCCTTCGTGGGGTCCATGTAGGTGGCCATGCCGGTCTCGGTGAGACCGTAGCCCTCGATGAACTTGACGCCGAAGCGGTCCTGGAACTCGTAGTAGATGTCCTTCGGGGTCGGCGCGGCGAACACGGTGTGCACCTTGTGCGCCTTGTCGAGGTCCGACGGCGGGATGTTCCAGATGAAGTACGACACCGCGCCGATGGAGTTGAAGATGGTCGCCTCGGCGTCGATGACCTGCTGCCAGAACTGGCTCGACGAGAAGCGCTCCACGTAGGCGATGCGGCCACCGGCGACGAGGGCGGGGTAGCCCGACAGCACCTGCGCGTTGCTGTGGAAGAGCGGCAGGCACGAGAAGAACGTGTCGTCGGCCAGCTCCTCGATGGAACGGCCGGAGGTCTTGGAGACGACCTCCATCAGACCGCGGGCCGAGAAGTAGTCGGCCGCGTTCTGCTTGATCACGCCCTTCGAGCGACCGGTGGTGCCCGAGGTGAACATGATGCGGGCGTCGTCAACCCACGAGTACTCGACGTCGGGCTCGGAATCCGACGCCTCCATGAGGGCGTCGAGCGGCTCCCACTTGAACGACGGGTCGGGGCCCTCCTGCGCACCCGTCTTCATCACGATGACGTGCTCCAGCAGCGGGAGCTCCTTCGCGATGAAGTCCAGGCGGTCGAGGAAGATGTCCGAGATGAACAGCTTCTTGGCCTCGACCAGGTTGATGGTCCAGGACAGGAAGTCGCCCTTGTAGGCGGTGTTGATCGACGACATCACGGCGCCGGCCTTGAGGATGCCGTACCAGACCGGCAGGAACTCCTCGCAGTTCGGCAGCATCACGCTGACCGACTCGCCCTTCTCCACGCCGCGGGCCAGCAGGGCGTTGGCGATGCGGTTGGACCGCGCGTTCACCTCGCCGTAGCTCACCCAGTCGTTGCCCGCGAACTTCAGGTAGTCGCGGTCCGGGTGGGCCTCAGCCCGGTCCCGGAGGACCTTCGCGAGGATCCAGTTGGTGGGATCCTCCTTCGCGTACCAATCGCTCCAATCGGCCATGGCCGTCTCTCCTCGTGCGTTCTACGTGGACAGCCGCGGTCAGCCCGCGGGGGTGAACTTGGGCATGGTGATCTCGTCCGTGACGTCGTCGAAGACGATGCGGACCTTCATGCCGATCTTGACGTCCTCGGGGTCGAGGGAGGGGTAGCCCTCCTCGTCCTTCACGAGGATGGTCATCATGCGCGGGCCCTCGTCCAGGTCGATCAGCGCCACGATGTGCGGCGGGTCGCCCTTGTACGCCTTGCTCGGCCCGATGAAGTGGGTCGAGTAGGTGTAGACGGTGCCGTTGCCGGATGCGTCGGTCCAGCTGGTCTCGCTCAGGGTGCCCGGCGCGTACTTGCGCGGGTACCAGAAGGCCTTCCCCTTGTCGTCGCAGGGAAGGATGAAGCGGTGCTCCTTCAGGGCCTCCCAGAACGTGGCGTCCTCGGGACGCAGGTCGGGAAGGGGCTTGGTGTAGGCGGGCTTCTCTGACATTTCTCGGTGTCTCCTCGTTCTCGTCGTGAGCGTGTCTACGCCGCCGACGGCGGCTCGCTGGACAGGACCAGCGCGCTCGTGGCCGCGAGGATGCCGCCCGAGCCATTCGTGATCGCGAGCTTGGCGTCGGGCACCTGGTGGTTCCCGCCGTTGAACTCGGTCTTCGCAGAGTCATCCGCCTCGCCGCGGAGCTGCAGCACGGCCTCGACGATGTGGTGCATCGCGCCGAGGTGCGCCTGGCGGATCAGACCGCCGTGCGTGTTCATCGGCAGCTTGCCGCCGAGCTTGGCGTTGCCCTCGAGCACCCAGTCACCGGCCTCGCCGGGGCCGCAGATGCCGAAGCCCTCCAGCGCGATGAGCGGGGTGAACGAGAACGAGTCGTAGATCTCGGCCACGTCGAGGTCCTGCGGCGTGATGCCGGCGACCTCCATGGCGCGACGGCCGGCACGGCCGAGCCCGTCACGCACCGAGGCGACCGACTCGGCCTCGGAGATGTACTGGTGCGAGAAGCCCTCACCGATGCCGGTGATGTAGACGGGCTTCTTCTTCATGTTCTTCGCGCGCGCCTCGGTGGTGACGATGAAGGCGGCGGCGCCATCGCTCACGAGCGAGCAGTCCATGGCGTGGAACGGGGTGGCGATCCACCGGTCGTTCATGACGTCCTCGACCGACACGACGTTGCGGAGCATGGCGTTCCACTTGAGGGCGGCGTGCTCCGACTGGGTGGCCACGACCGCGGCCAGGGCCTCCTGCGGGATGTCGTGCTCGTACATATAGCGCTGGGCCAGCAGGCCGTAGCCACCGATGGTGGTCAGGCCGAACGGCGCCTCGTAGGCGCCGTGGCTCATCTCGCGGGCCATGGCGATCATGCCCGACGACGAGATGCCCGAGCGGGTGTTGTCACCACGCACGCACAGCACGACCTCGGCGAGGCCGGCGTCGATTGCAAGAGCGGCCTGCACGGCCATGAGCGGGGCGGTGGCCCCACCCACGGCGACCGAGGCGAAGTAGCCGGGCTTCATGCCCATGTAGTCGGCCAGCGTCGTGGAGTGCATGAGCGTGGACTCCACGAACGAGAAGGCCGTGACGATGCCGTCAACGTCCTTGAGCTCGAGGCCGGCGTCGTCCAGCGTGGTGCGGGTCACCTCGGCCAGCAGCTCGAACGAGCCGCGGTCGCTGATGATGCCCTGCTCGGTCTCACCGACACCTGCGATGCAGATGCCCTTCTTCAGCATCCGGCGTGCTTCCTTGACGTCGGGCGTTCCCTCGGCCATTCCTGTCCTCCCAGAGGCGTCTTCATGGTTCCGGGCGCGACGAAGACGGCCACCCAACCCGCAGGTATGGAGACCGCTTCGGCAACGACCGGAAACCTGGTCGCGCGGCCCTCCGTTCGGACCGCCGTCTTACCGGTGGGAGAACTTACCCACCGCGCCCGGGCTAAGCCCGAGAACGGTCGGTACCGCGCAGGGGCTTCCCCTCGCGCAACTCCGCGATGCCCTCGGCGCATACGCCGTATTCGAGCCACGGGCATCCGCCGCACAGGTCGGCCAGGTCATCGGGGGCGACGGCCTCGCGCACGCGCGCGCGGAGGTCGTCCCACGGCATCTCATCACCCGATGCGACGTCCAGCGCCTCGGCCACCCGGGCGTCCTGCCGCACCACCGACTGCCCGTAGCGCATGCATCCGCCCACCGACAGCGACGGGCAGGCCCGGCACACGGCGTCGGAGCCCACCCTCACGCGCACCCTTACCCCGGGCTCGTCGCGCAGCCGGGCCACGATGCCCGAGAGCGACGCCACGAACCCATCCGAGTAGCCCATGCCACGGAAGCCGTGGACGCACAGGGCGTGGTGCGCGGAGAGCTCGATGGGGCCTCGCTGCGGGTGATCAGGCGTCGGCGGTGTCCAGCTTCGGGGGGCCGGCCGCCATCAGGGCGTCGGCCACGGCCTCGGTGAGGAACTGCACGCGGGCCCACAGCAGCGCGGCCTCGCGGGCACGGGCGGTCTCGGGGGCGCGCTCCCACAGCGGGGCAGCCACCTCGGATCCCGACAGGCCCTCGGGCGTGGTGCGGGCCACGGCGTCGTCCACCAGCTCACGGTTGCGCAGCAGGTGCTCGGCCTGCCACTCGGTGACCCGGCGGGCGAAGGAGGGGCCGTCGTCCCCACCGGGGTGGCACGTGGAGCCCACGCCCTCGGCGAAGAGGCGGCCCAGCGAACGCAGCTCGACCTCGCGGTGGTCGTCGTTGGGGTCGGCGGCGCGACCGCGCTGCTCAGAACGGGCCTCCTCGTCCAGCTTCAGCGCCTCGAGGCGCTCCTGGCCGGCCGTGAGCCACTTCTCCATCGACGCGGTGAAGTCGTCCGGCGCAGACACCCAGTTGGCCTGGATCGCGGCCGCGAGGTGGCGCAGCCACGCACGGGCCGACGCCTGGCGGGCGCGGTCGAGACGCTCCTCGGGCGATGGGAGGCCCTGACCGCCCTCGGCGGCCATGAATTCCTGGATGAGGGCCTTGGAGCCCTCCTCCTTCATGCGCTCGTCGAGCGCGGGGCGGTTGTCGACCATCCACACGACGAGAGCCTCGCCGAGCACCGGGCCGCTGTTCTCCTGTCCATCGGGCATGCGGCGACGCTACCATCGCCTCCCTGACCCGGTAAGCGACATCGGTGGCTAAGGAGTTCTGGTGGCCGAAGACCCGTATTACAACAAGGAAACCGACACGTACCGCGTGATCCACAAGGGGCACGACAATGCCTCTGCGGTGACCAACTCGGAGGGCGTGACGGTCTTCTTCGACCCGGACAACCACGACGTCCTGGGCTTCTCGATCACGAACTTCTCGACGTACTACGAGAACCACGTCACGCCCGAGGGTGAGTTCGAGGTGGTCATCCCGGCGCGGGTGCCGGCGAACCTCGAGGAGGAGATGGACTTCGACGAGGAGACCATCAAGAGCAACGTGAGGATCGCCGAGATCTACTGAGTGAGAATCGCGGCCACCCCGGGGATCACCTCGGGGGCCGGCCGCGGTATCACCAGCTTCGCGTAGCGGTCGTAGTGCGTGCGGGTGGTCCCGACGATGGCCACCTTCGATCCCCTCTTCAGCGGCACCGACGGAAGCATGGCCATGGGGTCGGTGCGGAGTTGGGTGTCGAGGATGAGGAACAGGTCGCACCACGCGGCCATGTCCCATGCGCGGATGATCGCGTTCTCCACCAGGGGCTCACCCCACAGGGTGCCCGTGGGGCGGAGCGGGTAGCCGCACCCCTCCCGCGTGCACCGCGGCACCCCGTCGCCTGATGCGTCGACCAGCGCCTGCACCTCGGAGAGCGCGTAGACGTCGTCGCAGCGGGTGCAGCGGCATGAGAGCACGTTGGCATGCACCTCTATCAGGTCGCCGTCGCCCGCCTTGCCATGAAGGTGATCCACCGCCTGCGTGATGATCGCCTTGATCACCCCGGCGTCCTGCAGGCGCGCAAGCGCCACGTGCGCAGGCGTGACCTCACGCCGGGACGCCTCGATCGCGCGGGGCAGCCACTCGCGCCAGAAGCGGGTGGGCTCGGTGAGCAGCACCTCGAGGCTGGCGAACTCCCCCCACGCGACCCCCGCGGCCTTGGCCTCGGTGTCCTCAGTGGCGCCCAGGCGCACGCCGGTCATCGCGACGCAGCGATCGGAGCCGGCAAGCAGGTCGGCGAGCTTCCGGATGTCCTCGTCGAGGTCGGACATGCGGGCAGCCTACGAGACCCTGATGGGTTCGCGGGGGCGCAGGGCGTCGAGGGCGCGGATGCCCACCGTGCCCACCCACAGGGCGGCGAGCGCGCTGGTGATGGCCAGCACCAGAAGGGCCAGGGTCAGCCCGATGAGGTCGGCCAGCACTCCCACCGCGAGCAGCGGCAGCGAGAAGCCGCCCAGGTAGCAGGCCACGTAGTAGGCCGACAGCAGCTTGCCGCGGTGCTCGACGGGGGCGATCTCGGTGGTCAGGTCCACCCCGCCCTTCATCATCAGGCCGCACGCGCCGCCCGTGATGGCCACGCTCACCAGCAGCAGCGCCTCCGACTCCAGCGGCGCGGCGGCCACGACGCCGAAGAATGAGACGGCGCCCACCGCGAGGCCGATGAGGATCGCCCGCCGGGGGGCCATGTTGGGCACCATCGCCTGGCTGACGGCCCCGCTCACCAGCACCAGGAACCCCGACGCGCCCACCAGGGCGTAGTTGGTGATGCCCAGCACGCGCACGGTGAACACCGGCACCAGCGACAGGGCGACCCCGTCGAAGAGGCTCAGGATCATCCCCGAGGGCACCAGCACCCGCCAGAACACCGACCGCTCCCGCGCCGGCACCTCGAGCGCCAGACGGATGGGACGGCGGTTCCGCTGCAGGACGGTCTCGGGCAGGAACAGCACGATGGCGGCGGCGATGGCCAGCAGCACCAGGTGGGCGGCGAAGGGCAGGCGGAATGGCTCGGGCGCGTACTGGATGAGCACCCCGCAGATTCCCGGGCCCAGCCCCAGCCCGAGGCGCACCGAGATGGTGGCGAGGGCCGATGAGAACCTCCGCTTGCCCTCGGGGCTGGCATCCACCAGGAACGCCGTGCAGGTGCCGAAGAACGCCCCGGTGGCCGCGCCCTGCAGGCCGCGGGCGATGAGCAGCCCTGCGAGCCCGGGCTCGCTGAGGATTATCACCTGCGCCACCGCGAGGGTGCCGATTGCGCCGAGCAGGACGGGACGTCGGCCGACCTGATCCGAGAACTGCCCGAGCGTCAGCATCGACGGCACGAGCGCCACCACGTAACAGAGCAGGAAGAGCGTGACGACCGTGTCGTTGAAGCCCAGGTCCTGCTGGTACAGCGGGATGAGCGGCGTGATGAGGCTGGTGCCCATCGCGAAGAAGAGCAGCACCACCCAGGTACGCCACACGCGCCCCATGGGACGGGGCGTCACGACGGCCGCAGCAGGGCCGCCTGCCATCGCCCGACCGCCTCCCGGCGAGCCACCCGCAGGCCGCGATCCGACCAGGCCGCCGCCACCTCGTCCATGGAGTCCTGCTGCAGCCCCGACACCAGCAGCCCGAGGGGCACGGGGGCATCACCGGCGGCCAGCAGGGCGCGCTGGGCATCCACGGGCGCGTTGGCCAGCACCACGCGTGCGTGCACCTCGTCGTGGGGAAGGGCGCCCAGCGAGGCCCGGCGCACCGAGACCAGGGCGTCCAGCCCGCTGGCCCAGGCCGACTCGCGGGCCTGCCAGATGGCCCGCGGCTCGAGGTCGACGGCCAGCACGGGTCCGCGCCCGAGCCGGGCCCATGCGAGCGCCAGGATGCCGCTTCCGCATCCCGCATCGAGGGCGGGCCCGTCAGGCAGGTCGGCCAGCATGTCGAGGCACATGCCCGTGGTGGCGTGCTCGGCCAGCCCGAAGCCCTCGCCGTCCACCAGCACGACCTCGGGGATACCCGGCGGCGCGGGCGCGTGCCCCGGGGAGCGGCGGTACACGCCACCACCAACGGCGCTGGGGAACGGCAGGGGCGGAACGGGCCCGGGGTCGGCACTCCAGTTCAGGGAGACGGCCGACAGGCGGCTCGCCTGTTCGGTGGCGTCCCGGCCACCCGCAAACGGCGCCACCACCAGCCCCCCGGGCACCCAGGCCACGGGCTCGAGGCCCGCCAGCACGGGGAACTCCCGCAGGATCTCCGCGGCGTCCCCGCGTACGACGATGCGGGGCGGCGGCGCGCTCGTAGACTCACCCATCGTGAGCACCGCACCCGACGAGATGATCGGCACCGCCCGTTACGCGACCCAGGAGATCGGCCGGCTCGATCTCGACGCCCGGCTCGACCTCATCGCCGCGGGCGCACGGGCCATCGCCGCAGAGGCCCAGCAGATCGAGGACATCGCCGTCGCCGAGGCCGGCCAGGCGCGCAAGTTCGCCCGGCGCGAGATCGGCAGCGCGCTGGACCTGCTGGACGCCCTGCCCGACCTGGCCGAGGCCATCAGGCCGCGTGATGTGCCGGCCCGGTCCGGCACCACGCGCCTCGAGTACGCGCCCTACGGGGTGGTGTTCGGCTGGCACTCGGCCAACTCCCCCATCTGGGTGCCCACGCTCATCGCGGCATCGGCCTTCGCGGGCGGCAACGCCGTGCTGTCCCGTCCCTCGCGCCGGGTGGGGTCCACCACGGCGAGGGTGCTCGAGGCCCTCACATACAGGTGGCCGCTGGGCGCGGTGCAGGTGGTCGCCGCACCCCCCGACGAGGCCGAGGCGCTCATCGCCGCACCCGGTATCGGGGCGGTGGTGGCCCATGCATCCACGGCCACATGCCGCCGCCACATGGCGCGCCTGGCCGCGGCATACGAGGCGGGCGCGACCATGCGGCCGTACATCCCCGAGGCGTCGGGCAACGACGCCATGATCGTGCTGGACGGCGCAGACATGGACCGCGCGGCCGACGCTGCGGCGCTCGGCGGCTTCGCCAACGCGGGGCAGCTGTGCATGGCGGCCAAGCGCATCATCGTCGAGCGGAGCGCGCGCGACGAGTTCGTGCCCAGGCTGCTCGAGGCCGTGGGCGCGCTGGTCACGGGCCCCGCCGACGACGAGCGCACGGATGTGGCCCGCATCGCCCCGGCCGCGCTGGCTCGCGCGATCGGTGACCTCGACGAGGCCCTGGCCGCAGGCGGAAAGGTGCTGGCAGGGGGACAGTCCCCGGGGGTGGGACTCTCCCCCACCGTGGTTCTGCTGCCGGGGTCCGCGCTGCATGTGCGGCTGTGGCGCGACGAGTCGTTCGCCCCGCTGCGCGGGCTGGCCGTCGCAGACGACCCGCGCCACGCGGTGGCGCTTGCCAACGACACCCCGTTCGGGCTGGGCGCGGCGGTGTTCGGTCCGCACGAGAAGGCGATGACCGTGGCCACGGCGCTCAAGGGAGCGCGCATCACGGTGAACGAGGGGCCGCTCTATCAGGACCCTCATCTCGTGGTGGGCGGCATCGGCGATTCCGGCCTCGCGGGAGCGCGGCCGAAGGTGGAGCAGCTCGTGTTCGCGCGGCGCACGCACGTGGCCGCAGGCGGCTGACGCCCTACGCCAGCACCCGCAGGTGCTGCCAGCGGATGAAGGCCTCGAGGCCCGGGTGGCCCAGCTCGGCGCCCACTCCCGACCCCTTCCAGCCCGCGTAGGGGGCGTAGGGAATCACCACCCGCCAGCCGTTGACCACCACGGTGCCGCACTCGATGCGCTCGGCCGTCTCGAGGGTGCGCCGTGCCGGGCCACCGCACACGTACGACACCAGCCCGTAGTCGGGGCGGTTGGCCTCGGCGATTGCGTCGTCGAGGTCGTCATAGGGCATCACCGCGACGACGGGCGTGAAGGGCTCCTCATCCACGAGAAGCACGCCGGGGCCCGCCCCCGTGACGAGCGCCGGCTCCACGTAGTTGCCGTCCAGCAACGCGCCGCCCTCCACCGTGGCGCCCTTCGATCGGGCGTCGTCCAGAAGCATGGCGTGGCGCTCGCGCCCCCGGTCGGTGGCCATGGGGCCCAGCTGCAGCGCCGCGATACCGGGGCGCAGGCGCGCCAGGAATTCCTGCTCGAGCTCCCGGGGCACGAGGATGCGGTTGACCGAGTAGCAGGCCTGCCCGCAGTTGGCGAAGCCCTGCACCAGCGCCACCTCGACGGCGGTGTCGAGGTCGGCGTCGTCCAGAACCAGCAGTGACCCGTGGCCGCCCAGCTCGAGCGACAGGGCCTTGAGGCGCGGCGACGCCCACGCGGCGATCTGCTCGGCCACGCGGCGCGATCCGGTGAAGGCCACCTTGTCGATTCCCGGGTGCGTGCACAGCGCCTCGCCCAGCACGGGGCCGTCTCCGGTGATGCACGACACGACGCCGTCGGGCATGCCGGCCTCGGTGGCCAAGTCGCACAGCATGCGCGCCGCCAGGGGGGCCTCCTCGGCGGGCTTGACGATCATGCAGCAGCCTGCGGCCAGTGCGGGGCCGAGCTTCCACAGCACCAGCGCAACGGGGAAGTTCCACGGGGTGATGGCCGCCACCACGCCGATGGGCGCCGGGCGCACGATTGATCCGGTGGAGAGGGTGGCGCCCGGCAGCTGCATGGTCCACAGCCGCTCGGCCTCGCCCGCGAAGTGGTGCATCACCTCGCAGGCGCGGGCGACCTCCGCCTGGGCCTCGCCGAGCGGCTTGCCCTCCTCGCGGTGGATCAGATCGGCGAGCTCGGGCTGGTGATCGTCGAGCACCGATGCATAGCGGCTGATCGCGGCCGCGCGGCCGGTGGGCCCGAGCGCCTCCCACCCGGGCAGCGCCGCACGGGCGCGGGTGACCGCGGCATCGACGTCCTCGGCGCGCCCCGCGGCGATGTGGCCGATCACCTCACCGGTGGCCCGGTCGTCCACCGGCAGCCAGTCGGGGGTGTCAACGCGCAGGTCCCCGATCACAAGGGGGTACCGGGGCGCGGCCACGGCGATCAGCCCTTGTCCGGAACGCGCACCACGTGGCGCACGCGCCACGCGGGCTCGTAGCCCGGCACGTCCTGGATGTCGGCGTGCGACAGTCGGCGGGCATCCTGGGCGTCGGCCGCCCACACCTCGAGCTCGTGCACGTCACGGCGCTCGAAGAAGTCGTCCACGGGCTCCCACACCGCATAGACCACGCGGTAGCGGTGCGTACCGGGCGCCCTCGGCGTGAGGGGCTTCAGCACGCCGAGCGACCACTTGTCGTCGCCCGACTGGCGCTCCTCGAGGTGCTTCCTCGCAGCCGTGCGCGCGCAGGCGAGGTCGGGCGCTTCGAACACCACGCGGCCCGCGACGCGTGGGCGCCGCGCGCCGGGAGGACGGCGCAGAAGGGTGATTTCCCATGATGGGGAGGTACCCATGGACGGTGGACTCTAGCCACGCACCGAATCGGTGTGCCGGAGTGCAACAGGAAGCTTCTTATGTTCCGGTACATCCAGGCCCTGCCGGCAGGGGCACGTGCCCGGGCGCCCCGGGTAGGGTCGCCACCCCCACCAACCCGAGGAGCCGCATGACGCACCGCTTCGCACCAGTCCGGCCCGCCGGTTGCGGCGCGTGACGCCGTGCCCCTGACAACCCCCGACGATGCGGTCGTCGCCGCGGGCGCCGCGGCGCTTGCCGCCGGATGCCTGGTGGCGTTCCCCACCGAGACCGTCTACGGGCTCGGGGCCAATGCCCTCGACCCGGTTGCGGTGGCGGCCATCTTTGCCGCGAAGGGCAGGCCCAGCGACCATCCGCTGATCTGCCACCTGGCATCGGCAGATGACCTCGCCCCGCTGGTCGCAGGGGTTACCCCTGATGCCGCCGCGCTGGCCGCTGCCTTCTGGCCCGGGCCGCTCACCCTGGTGATGCACCGATCGGCCCTGGTACCCGACGCCGTCACGGGTGGCCGCGACACCGTGGCCGTACGCGTTCCCGCACACCCCGTGGCCCTCGCACTGATCGGGGCCTTCGGCGGCCCGGTGGCCGCCCCATCAGCCAATCGCTTCGGCCGCCCCTCCCCCACCCGGGCGCAGGATGTGCGGGATGAGTTCGGCGACGCGGTGGAGGTGGTGATCGATGGTGGTCCGTGCGAGATCGGCATCGAGTCGACCGTGCTCGACCTCACCACGGACCCCCCACAGGTGCTGAGGCCGGGGCGCATATCCGCCGACCAGTTGGCGCACGTGCTCGGCCGCGCGGTGGCCGAAGAGGCGTCGGGTCCGGCGCGGGCCCCGGGAATGCTGGAGTCGCACTACGCCCCGGGCGCACGGGTGGAGGTCGTGGGCGACATCGACGTGGCAATGGCCCGGGCGCGCGAGATCGCCGCGGGGGGTGGACGCGCGGGCCTCCTCGCCCCGGGTGCCGGTGAAACGGATGACGCGGTCATGCTGCTCGCCGCCCCGGCATCGGCCGACGACTACGCCGCGCGCCTCTATGCGGCCTTCCGCCGGGCAGATGCCCAGGGGGTGGACGTGATCCTCGCCGTGCCGCCCCCCGCCGAGGGCATCGGCATCGCGGTGCGCGACCGGCTGTCCCGCGCGGCCGCCGGCCGTTGACCGTTCGCGGGGTCCCGGGGCACGGAACGCCCTAGCCTCAGGGCATGCGCCTGATCGCCGTCGCCGCAGCCGCGTCCCTCGCAGCCCTTCCGGCCGTGGCATCGGCCAGCGCGCCGATCATCCCGAAGGCTGAGCGCGGGACCCCCGTGCTGTCGGGCACCTACCAGCGGCTCGACGGCGACCCCATCAACCTCGCCCGCCTTCGCGGCAGGGTCGTCCTCGTGGTGAACACCGCCAGCCACTGCGGGTACACCGATCAGTACGGCCCGCTCGAGGCGCTGTGGCGCAGCGACCGCGCGCGGGGCCTCACCGTGCTGGGCGTCCCCTCGAAGGATTTCCAGCAGGAACTGCCCACCGACGCCCTCGTGAAGCGCTTCTGCAAGCGCAACTTCGGTGTGTCGTTCCCCATGCTGCGCATCTCGAAGGTCACCGGCCCCAGGGCCATCCCGCTCTTCCGCGGGCTGGCCGCGCCCAGGTGGAGCAGCCAGCCCGAGTGGAACTTCAACAAGTACCTGGTGGATTCCCGGGGCCGGCCCGCCATGTACTTCCCGTCATCCGAGCAGCCGGACTCCCCCGCCATGCGCAAGGCCATCAACGCGCTGCTGGCAGAGAAGGCCTGACAGGCCCGGGGCGCCGCCGGGCCTGTGCGGAGTCGTCATGACGAGCGGCGGACCAGGGTGGTCGCCTGCCGCACCGTCGCCACAGTGGCCGAAGGGCTGTTCGACGCGACGATGACCGTTGCGTGCACCCGCGGATGACGCCCCAGCAGGGCGCGTGCCTGCCGGGTGAGCGGCACCGGCACCACCCCTCTCCAGCCCCTGGGCAGGGTGACGCGCGTGGTGCCGAGGGCGATCCAGCGCGACCGGGATGCCACCCGCATGCGCAGGGCCACCGTTACGGCGCACGTCGCGGCGCCAGGCTGATCGCACGTCACCGGAACGCCCGCGCGCGTGCCACCGGGGCGGACTGCGATGCCGGAGCCCACGCGAAGCGTCAGCGCCGGCGCCACGGGTGGCGCCGGCGTCGGGGGCGCCGGGGGCGCCGGCACCGATGCGAGCGCCGCGTTCACATCCACGCGGCCTCCTGTGACCACCTTGCCCGCGAGCGACGCCATGGGCACCGCGGTGGACATGAGCGCATCCTTCAGCTGCACTGCCGTGAGACCGGGGTTCTTCGCCAGCAGCAGCGCCGCGGCGCCCGCCACCTGCGGCGCCGCCATGGATGTCCCGCTGAGGAACTCGTAGTTACCGCCGGCTGCCTGGGGCACGACGCACGTGACCGCCGGCTGGATGATGGCCGCGAGGAGCCCCCCGGCGCCACGTGCGCTCTGCACGACGAACATGAGGTCCACCCCGGCCTGCCCATCGATCACCGAGAGGTCGACGCGCCAGGGCGCGAAGTTCCCCTCGGTGTCACCCGCCATGGCGCTCGAGGGAACGATCTGCCATGCGGGGCTTGTGGTGGTCCTGTACGCCAGCGCCAATCCCTGGTTGGCCCCCTGGTCGAGATCAGTGGCCACGCCGGCAGTCAGGCGGCATGCCTGCCCGACCGGCGTGAAGGTTCCCGGCGCCTTGATGGTCCACTGGTCGAGCCCCGCACCTGACCCCGGCGTGGCCGCCAGGAACGTGTAGGGCGTGCCATTCCCCGTCGCGTCCCACTCCCAGGTGGCCGAGGGCGTCTGGGTCCAGCCCACCGGCCGCGGAGGGGACTGCCCGTCGGAGGTCATCGCCGGTGCGAACGCGGTGGAGAAGTTGACGACCGAACTCTGGATGTTCACCCCCGGCGCGGCGACGTCCACGGAGGTCGCTCCGTAGTTCGAGAAGCCCGCGAGCGCGCCGCTGGCATCGATGGCTGCCACGCACAGCACGTTTGGAAGCGGCACGTTGCAGGGGTCCTGCGGTTGGGCGTCGTTGTCGGTGCCGCTGTTGCCCGCGGCAGCGACGAACAGGGTGTTGGGATTCGCCTTGATGACGTCTGTGCTCGGCTGCAGGTCGCCAGGCCCCCCGAGGCTGAGGTTCACCACGCGCGCCCTGGGACCGGCATAGGCCAGCCCCTCGAGGATCGCCGGGCACGACCCTGCGAAGTCGCACACACGCACGGTTGTCATTCCCGTGGTCCAGTTGACGCCCGCGACGCCCACGCCGTTGTTGCCGACGGCGCCGATGGTGCCCGCCACATGCGTGCCGTGATGATTCAGGTCGTCAACGGCGGTCGGGTCCAGAGTGCCGTCCGCCGCGGGAACGAAGTTGCGGTCATTTGCGGGGCGCAGATTCGCGACGAGGTCCGGGTGGTCCATCACCGTCCCGGAGTCGACGACCGCCACCGAGACGTCCGCAGACCCTCGCGTGGTGGCCCATGCGCCAAGCGCCCCCAGGTCCACGCCGGCGAGACCAGTGAACGGCGTGGGCGCCTGCACCTGCTGCCCCGTGTTGCTGAGGCCCCACAGGTTGGAGAAGAGCGGGTCGTTGGGCATCACCTGCGTGGTCGGGGGCACATCGGGAACAGCCCAGGTGACATCAGCGCGCGAGTCGAGCCTGCGGGCCACCGCGGACGGGCTCGCGCCCTCATCCACCGGGACCCGCCATGCGCCGGACAGCCCCTCCACCCTGCGTGCCTCCTGCGCGTCCGCGCCCGCGGCGTCGAAGGCCCTCGACCGCGCGCCGGACTGCGCGCGCACCGCCGTGCCCGGGCGGAACCTCACCAGCACGTCGCGCACCACCGGCCGCATGCCCGTGGGGGTGGCGATCATGTCCACCTGAGCTATTGGCGGGAGCGGCGCGGATGCACTGAGCGACGCCACCGGGGCCGCGGCAACGATCGATGCGACGGCAACGGCGGCGGTCAGGGCACGGAACGTCCGGTGATTCAACGGG
>CAZIQQ010000037.1:0-17296 GCA_964541555.1 uncultured Bifidobacterium sp.
CGCGCCCGCCGCAGGCGCCCCTGCCCCGGCGCCCGCAGCCGCGCCGGCGACGGCCACGGGCCCGCAGGCTCCTCCGCCCGTGCGCGACGTGGCGGCCGCGCCCATCGCGCGCCGCGTGGCATTCGAGAAGGGCGTCGACCTCGCGGGCGTCACGGGCACGGGCCCCGGGGGCCTCATCCGCCGCGCCGACGTCGAGAACGCGGGCACGGGGGGCGGTGGCCTGCCCGACCCGGCCCCGCCCGCCGGCGAGGAACTGGTGAAGCTCACCGGCCCCGCGGCCGCGCTGGCCGACTACATGGACGAGAGCCGGTCCATCCCCACGGCCACCACGTTCCGCACCATCTCGGTGCAGATGCTCGATGCCGAGCGCAAGCGCCTGAACGAGGCCCTCGCAGTGGCCGGTGGCGGCAAGCTGTCGTTCACGCACATCATCGCGTGGGCGATCGTGCGGGCCGTGCAGAGGACCCCTGGCATGGCGACGGCCTTCGCCCGGGTGGACGGCAAGCCCCACAAGGTGCCCCGTGACACCGTGGACCTCGGCATCGCCGTGGACGTCGAGCGCAAGGATGGCAGCCGGTCGCTGCTGGTGCCGGTCATCCGCGACTGCGGGGGACTGGGGTTCCAGGGCTTCCGGGCGGCGTTCGACGACCTCATCCAGCGCTCGCGCGTGGGCAAGATCAGCCCCGACGAGCTCAAGGGCGCCGGGGTGACGCTTACCAACCCCGGTGGTTTCGGCACCAACGCATCGGTGCCCAGGCTCATGAGCGGGCAGGGCACGATCGTCGCCACGGGCGGCATCACCTGGCCCCCCGGCATGGAGGGCGTGCCCGACGACCTGCTCAAGGTGTGGGGCGTGTCGAAGGTGATGACGGTCACCTCCACCTACGACCACCGGGTCATCCAGGGCGCAGAGAGCGGGGCCTTCCTGCGCGACATCGCCGGCCTGCTGGCGGGCGACGAGGGCTTCTACGACGAGATCCGCCAGGCGCTGGGGCTTCCCGCCGCCGCCCCGCTCGACTTCACGCCGCAGGCCGCCGCGCCCGAGGGCGCCGCCCCGGCCGTGGCCGCGAGCGCCGACGAGGACACCCTCAAGGCCCTGGCCGGCGCGATGTCGCTGCTGCGATCGTTCCGCACGTACGGCCACCTGGCCGCGCACCTCGACCCGCTGGGGTCTGCGCCGCCGGGAGACCCGTCGCTCGAGCCGGCATGGGTGGGGCTGACGCCCGAGCACATGAAGCTGGTACCGGCGTCGCTGCTGGGCGTCGCCGTACCCGGGGCCACATTCGCCGAGGCATACCCGGCCCTCCGGGACACCTACTGCGGCACGATCGCCTACGAGATCGAGCACATCTCCAACCACGACCAGCGCCAGTGGCTGCGTGAGTTCATCGAGTCGGGGCAGGTGCGCACGCCGCTACCGCGCGACGAGCGCCGCGCCATGCTCGAGCGCCTGGTGTCGGTGGAGGTGTTCGAGCGGTTCCTCCGGCGCACGTACCTGGGCCAGAAGACCTTCTCCCTCGAGGGCTGCGACGCGCTGATACCCATGATGGACGAGGCCGTGCAGCGCCTGGCCGAGGCCGGCGTGCCCGAGGTGCACATCGGCATGGCCCACCGCGGCCGCCTCGCCAGCATCATGCACACCGTCGGTCGCCCGCCCGAGTCGATCCTGGCCGAGTTCGAGGGCCAGATGGAGCACGAGGACGACGACGAGCACGCTGACGGCGAGCCGTACGCCGCCGCCGGGGACGTGAAGTACCACCTGGGCGCAGAGGGCACCTTCAAGGCGCGGTCCGGCCGATCGGTGCACGTGCAGCTGGCCGCGAACCCCAGCCACCTCGAGCAGGTGAACGCCGTGGCCGAGGGCGGCGTGCGCGCCAAGCAGACCATCCGCGCCAACCCGATCGCCGAGCACGACCCCAACCGCGCCGTGGCGCTGCTGGTGCACGGCGACGCGGCCTTCCCGGGCCAGGGCGTGGTGGCCGAGACGCTCAACCTGCAGGGACTGGTGGGCTACTCCACGGGCGGCACGATCCACGTGATCGTGAACAACCAGGTGGGCTTCACCACCGACCCCGAGGACAGTCGCTCCACCCGCTACGCGAGCGACATGGCCAAGGGCTTCGACATGCCCATCGTGCATGTGAACGCCGACGACGTGGACGCCTGCATCGCGGCCGTCAACCTGGCCGTGCAGTTCCGCGACCGCTTCGGCCACGACGTGCTGATCGACCTCATCGGCTACCGGCGCCTCGGCCACAACGAGCTCGACGAGCCGGCGTACACCCAGCCGGTGATGGCGCGCACCATCAAGGAGCACCCCACGGTGGCGCGCATCTTCGCCGACCGGCTCATCGCCGATCGCGTGATCACCGAGGACGACTACACCGCGATGGTGGCCGCCGCCGAGGACCGGATGTCGGCGGCGCACAAGCGCGTGCAGTCGGGCCTGGAGCAGGGTTCCGACCAGGAGAGCTCGCGCGACAAGCGCCGGCGGGCGAAGACCCAGGTGGTCAAGACCCGCGTGAGCGCGTCGACCCTGCGCAGCCTCAACGAGCAGCTGCACCTTCCGCCCGACGGCTTCCCGGTGCACGCCAAGCTCACGCCGCAGCTCGACCGCCGTCGCGCCGCGCTGGCCGAGGACGGGGGCATCACCTGGTCGCACGCCGAGGCGCTGGCCTTCGGGTCGCTGCTCACCGAGGGCGTTCCGATTCGCCTCACCGGGCAGGACGTCGCCCGCGGCACGTTCACGCAGCGCCACCTCGAGCTGCACCACACGTCTGACGGCTCCACGTACGAGCCCCATAAGGGTGAGGTCTACGTGCCCATGCAGCACCTGCTGCGGGCGAAGGCGTCGTTCGAGCTGCACAACAGCCCGCTGTCGGAGGCTGCCTGCGTGGGCTTCGAGTACGGCTACTCCACCACCGCGCGCGAGGCGCTGGTGATCTGGGAGGCCCAGTACGGCGACTTCGCCAACGGCGCGCAGATCATGATCGACCAGTTCCTCTCGGCAGGTGAGGCCAAGTGGGGCGTGCGCTCGCGGCTCACGCTGCTGCTGCCGCATGGCTACGAGGGCAACGGCCCGGAGCACTCCTCGGGACGCCCCGAGCGCTTCCTGCGCCTGGCCGCCGAGGGCAACATGCGCATCGCCAACTGCTCCACGGCCGCGAACTACTTCCACCTGCTGCGCCGGCAGGGCCTGCTCGACGAGATCCGCCCGCTCGTGGTGTTCACACCCAAGAGCCTGCTGCGCGCAAAGGCCGCGTCGAGCAGCCTCGACGACCTCACCAAGGGCCGCTTCGAGCCGGTGTTGCCCGACCCACGCGTGACCGACCCCGCGGCGGTGACCCGCCTGCTGCTGTGCACCGGCAAGATCTTCCACGAGATCGACGGCCACCCCGACCGCGCGAACCACCCCGAGCTCGCCATCGGGCGCATCGAGCAGCTGTACCCGTTCCCGCGCGAGGAGATCCTCGCCCTGTTCGAGAGCTACCCGAACCTCGAGACGGTTCAGTGGGTGCAGGAGGAGCCGCGCAACATGGGCGCGTGGTCGTTCGTGACCCGCCGCATCGAGCGCCTGCTGCCCATCGAGTCGTTCGAGTACATCGGTCGCCCCGCGCGCGCGTCCGTGAGCGAGGGGTACCCGCAGACCCACCAGCTCGAGCAGGCGCGCGTGCTTGAAGACGCCCTCGCGGGCAGGGAGATGACGTTCGGATGAGCGATGGCCCGCGTGTGGTGGTGCTCGGCGGTGGCCCGGGCGGAGATGTCGCCGCCCTTCGCGCGGCGCAGATGGGCGCCCAGGTGGTGCTGGTGGAGCGCGCCGAGCTGGGCGGCACATGCCTCAACTGGGGATGCATTCCCACCAAGGCGCTGCTGGCGGCATCGGACCTGCTGCGGAAGATCCGCGAGGCCAGGGAGTTCGGAATCCTCGTGGGAGAGGTGGGCTACGACTTCGCGGCGATGATGGCGCGCAAGGACGACATCGTGCTGAAGATGCGTGGCGGCGTGGAGGGCGCCTGCGAGCGCAAGGGCGTGACCGTGGTGAGGGGCGAGGGCGTGGTGGACGGCGGCGCCGTGGTGGTGGACGGCACCCGCTACGAGTACGACCACCTGGTCGTGGCCACCGGCACCGAGCCCGCGGGCCTGCCCGGCATCGACATGGACCACCCGGCCGTGCTCACGTCGAACGACGTGCTGGTGATGCCCGAGGTGCCCGGGAGCATGATCATCCTTGGGGCAGGCGTGATCGGCTGCGAGTTCGCCAGCCTGTTCCAGCCCCTGGGCGTGAAGGTGACGATGGTCGAGATGCTCGACCGCATCCTCGCCGGCATCGACAAGCGCACCGCGAAGCAGTTCCAGAAGACGCTCGAGAAGGACGGCGCCCAGATCCACCTGGGTCGCAGGCTCGAGGAGGTCACCTCGTACTCCGACGCCGGCGTGTCGGTGCGACTGGACGACGGAACCGAGATCAGCGCCGAGAAGATGCTCGTCTCGATCGGCCGCAGGCCCCAGACGGCCGGCATCGGGTTGGAGGGCATCGGGGTCGAGGTGAACGACCGCGGCCACGTGGTGGTGGACGAGTTCCTGCGCACGGCGAACCCCGCCGTGTGGGCGGTTGGCGACTGCATCGGTGGCCTCCAGCTGGCCCACCTGGCGTCGGCCGAGGGAGCCCGCGCCGCCGAGAACATCCTGGGCCCGCACATGGTGCCGATGGACCGCACCGTCGTGCCGTCGTGCATCTACACCCACCCCGAGATCGCCACGGTCGGACTGAACCGCGACACGGCCGAGGAGCAGGGCATCACCGTGAAGGTGGGCCAGGCACGCTTCGCCGGGTCGGGCAAGGCCCTGGGCGAGGGCGAGGCCGACGGCTTCGCCCAGCTCATCGCCGACGCCGACACCGACCTGCTGCTGGGCGCCACCATCATGGGCGCCCACGCCGTGGAGATGATCCACGAGGTCGGGGTGGCCATCAGCGACGGCTACACCATGCGCGACCTCGGGGAGATCATCCACGCGCACCCGACCATCAGCGAGATGGTGATGGACGCCGCCCAGCAGGGCGAGGGCGTGGCGCCCTACCTCTCGTAGGCAGCAGGCCCGTGCCGCCCCTCGCCTGGAGGCAGGTGCGGCCGCCCACGTGCACGGTGGCAGGTGCCCTGGGCCGGTCGGTCGACCTGCTCACCCGCGGCGAGTGCCCTGCGCTGGTGGTGCATTCGGTATACCCCGCCGCCATCACCGTGGGTCGCGCGCAGATGGCAGATGTGGACGTGGCAGCGGCCGCGCGCGAGGGGCTCGAGGTGATCGCGCGCCCATCCGGCGGGGGGCCGGTGCTGTGGGACGACGACCTCATCGCCATCGACGTCATCATGCCCGCGGGCCATCCGCTGCTGACCACCGACGTGGTGGCCGCCTACCGCTGGGTGGGCGAGGCCGTGGCAGCCGCGCTGGGGCAACTGGGCATCGCCGGCGCCCGTGCGGTGCCGCCCGACGAGGCCCGGGCATGGCCGCGGGGCGAGGCCGCGGGGCTCTGCTTCGGGGGCCTGTCGCCCTGGGAGGTCGTGGTGGACGGCCGCAAGGTGCTGGGCCTGTCCCAGGTGCGGCGCCGGGCCGGCGGCATCGTGCAGGTGGGCGTGCCCATGGCGCTGGATGCCCCTCGCCTCGCCCGCGCCGTGGGCGCGCCCCCCGGCGCCGCGGACGACCTGGCAGCGCGCACCGCCGGCATCCGCGAACTCGCGCCGGGGGTCACGCGCGACCAGGCCACAGACGCGCTGGTGACCGCCCTGTTCTGACCGCCCCTGGCCGGCCGTCAGGCGCGGGCGTCCATCACGGGTACGTCGTAGGCGCGCAGCGCGGCGTCCGGAGTGATGAGGATGAGTCCCGCGTTGCGTGCCTGGGCCACGATGAGGCGATCGAAGGGGTCACGATGATGCTGGGGCAGCGCAGCGGCGCCCAGCACGTCGTCCATCATCACCGGGAGGTCATCCATCAGACCCGCATCGAGTATCTCCGGCACGGGAACCTCGAGGGTCAGGCGGCCCGTGGCGTGCTTGATCGCGATCTCCCACGCCGAGGCGACGCTCACATAGGCCTCTGTGCCGGGGTCCTCGATGGCCTCCCGGGTCGCATCGCCCAGTCGCGGATCGCCCGCGAACCACCACAGCAGGGTGGCGCTGTCGAGGAGCGCCTTCACAGGTCACCCTCGTAGAAGAGGCGCTCGAGTTCGGGGTCGGGATCCCAGCAGTCCGGCGACTCCCGGTAGAGCCCCTTCCCGAACCCGCCGCGGCGGCGGCGCGGTGGTTCCTGCACGTAGGCGACGATGCGCGCCACAGGCGACCCGTTGTTCTCGACGATGACGTCGTCGCCCTCACGCGCCTGGCGCACCAGCCGCGAGAAGTGGGTCTTGGCCTCGTGCATGCCGACCGTGATGATGGCCATGGAACCTCCCGGAGTGGACTAACCGGACTAATCCACCCCGGACGCTAGCAGCACACCCGGCAGCGGCAGGATGCACGCGGCCGATGGCTAACGTGATGGTGATGGCATCCCGGCCACCACGACAGCCCGGCCGACGCGGCCCCGCGCGGCCGCCCCGGCGCCGGCGCACGTCAACGCGCGTCAAGCAGAACCGGGCGCTCGCGGCAATCTGCGGCGTGGCCGTCATCGGCGTGGTCGCCGTGATCGCATCGGCCACGGGGTCCGACCCCACGGTGACCACGGCGAACGCCGAGACGACGTCGGCTGCCGGGCAGGAGCAGCAGCGGCAGTCAGCGCCTCGCGCGGCCAGCCCCACGCCCGCCGTGGGCACCAGCAGTGTGTCGGTGGCCGCAGTGGGCGACACCGTGATGGGCACCCCTGAGTTCGGTCTGCCCCCCGCCGGTGGGTCGACGCTGTTCAACGGCGTCAAGCCCCTGCTGAAGGGCGACGTGGTGTTCGGCAACCTCGAGCAGGCCCTCGCCACGGGCCCGAGCGCCAAGTGCGGAAGCGGCAGCGGCGGAAGCTGCTACGCGTTCGCCAGCCCGCCGTCGTACGCCCGCAACCTGAAGAACGCCGGGTTCACGGTGATGAGCACCGCGAACAACCACTCGAACGACTGGGGTTCCGCGGGCATCCGTTCCACCGTGCGTGCCCTCGACGCCGTGGGAATCCTGCACGCGGGCAGGCCGGGCGAGATCGCCGTGCAGACACTGCCCGGTGGCACGAAGGTGGCCGTGGTGGCGCTGGCGCCCTATTCATGGAGCCAGAACTCCCTCGACGTCCCCGGCGCGCAGCGCCTGGTGCGCAAGGCGGCCGGGATGGCGCCGATCGTCATCGCAAGCGTGCATGGCGGTGCCGAGGGCACGTCGTACCGCAACGTGCCGCAGGGCGCCGAGACCTACCTGGGTGAGCCCCGTGGCGAGACCCGCCGCCTCGCCCGCGGCATGGTGGACGCCGGCGCCGATCTGGTGCTGGGGCACGGACCCCACGTGATGCGCGGCATGGAGTTCCGCAACGGCCGCCTCATCGCCTACAGCCTCGGCAACTTCCTGGGCTACAAGGTGTTCGGCACGTCCTCGTACGCCGGCCAGAGCGGCGTGCTGCAGGTGAAGCTGGCGCCCGACGGCCGTTTCGAGTCGGGTCGCCTCGCACCGGTGAAGCTGTCGGGCGATGGCGTGCCCTCCCCGGGCGGGACGAGCATCGGCGACGTGGCGTCACTGTCGCGTGCCGACTTCGGGCGCACCGCCGCGCGCCTGGCGCCCTCGGGCGCGATCACCGCGCCCTAGAGCGCGCCGTCGAGCGGGCCGCCCACAGGCGGCGTGAGGCCCTCGACCCGGGCCACCAGCACGGCGGGCCCGGCCGCGGCGCCGGCCAGCACGTCGCCCACCGCGCGCGGCAGGTCGGCAGGGTCGTCCACCCCCTCGGCATGAGCCCCGAATCCGCGGCAGATGCCCGCGATGTCGAGCGCCGGATCGCTCACCGCGAGCCCCGGCCACCCCCCCTGCTGCACGCCGGTGAGCCCCTCCATGCCGGCGCGCAGGATCTCGTAGCCGGAGTTGTCGCCCACGATCAGCGCAACCCGGCAGCGCTCATGGGCGCCGGTCCACAGCGCATGCACGCCGAACATGAGCGATCCATCCCCCTGCGTGCACACCACGCGCCGCGTGGGGTCGGCGATGGATGCACCGACGGCAGCCGGCAGGCCCCATCCCAGCGCGCTGCCCCGGTGCCACATGCACGACCCCAGGTCGCGGGCGCCAAGCGCCACGCGCAGGTCGCGGGTGGACGTGATGCCCTCATCGATGACCAGGTCGGCCGCGGCCACGCCGTCGCCGATCGCACCGGACAGCACGGCCGGGCTGATGACCTCTGCCCCATCACAGCGCGCCAGCAGCTCGGCATGGGCGCCCGCCCGTGCCACCTCGTTCGCGACCGCCACGGTCTCACGCCGCACGCGCGCCGCGTCATCCGGCTCGCCGAGCAGGTCGATGAGGCCCCGCAGCACCACCCCCGGGTCGGCGACAATGCCCACCTCGGGCTCGTGCATGCGGCCGATCTCGTCGGGGTCGACATCCACATGGATCAGCGTGGTGCCCGTTGGCAGGGCCTCTCCCGGGCTCCAGCCGAAGAGCCGGAACACCGGCATGCCGATGGCCAGCACCACGTCGTGCCCGCCCAGTGCAGTGCGGATGGGCGCCGCGGCGCGCGGCAGCACCCCGGCCCATGCCGGGTCGTCGGTGTCCAGTGGCATGCGGGCCGCAAAGGGCTCCCCGATGACGGGCGCGCCCAGGCGCGCCGCGAGGGCTGAGAGCTCGTCATGGGCGTGGTCGTGCGCCACGCCATCGCCCGCGAGGATCACCGGTGCCCGGGCGGCCGAGAGCAGCGCGGCAGCGCGGGCCATGGCATCGGCCGCGGGCGGATCGAGCGCGCGCGGACCCGTGGGCAGCGCGTGCAGCGGCCCGGCAGGTCCGGCCTGCGCCTCGAGCGGGATGCTCAGCACCGCGGGGCCGGCCGGGGGCCCGAAGGCGGCCGCCACGGCGTCGGCCAGCATCGGGCCGAGCAGCGACGGATCGGTGACCTCCTCGGCATAGCGGGCGACCGGCCGCGCCATGCCGACGACGTCCCCACCCAGGAAGGGCGCGCCCGGCAGCATCGACGACAGCTGCTGGCCCACGATGACCAGCAGGGGCACGCGGGCCCGGGCCGCGTTGAGCACGCCCGACATGGCATTCGCCATGCCCGGCTGCACGTGGACCAGGGCCACGCCCAGCCGCCCGGATGCCTGGGCGTAGCCATCGGCCATGCCCATGACCACCGGCTCGGTGAGCCCCAGCACGAAGCGCGGCCGCCCGGGGGAGGCCAGCGCGTCCATCAGCGGCAGTTCGGTGCTGCCGGGGTTCCCGAAGATGACCTCGACGCCCTGCGCGGCGAGCGCGTCGAGCAGGGCGTCGGAGCCGGTCATCGGCCTACCTGCCGCCCCCGCCGAAGATCTGGAGGAAGAACAGGAAGACGTTGAAGATGTCGAGGAAGATGCCCAGCGCGATGGGCACGGCCACGTTGCCAGTGTTCGAGCGGCGCAGGCGCTGGAAGTCGTAGGCCGTCCAGAAGGCGAAGATCGCCAGGCCCAGGATGGCCCAGATGAGCGACCCACCGGGGATCTGGACGAAGATCATCACGATGCCGAAGACGATCAGGCCGATGAGCGCCCAGAAGAAGAAGCGCACGTAGGGCGCGAGGTCGCGCCGGGTGGCGTAGCCCCAGGCCCCGAAGCCCGCGATGAACAGCGCGGTGGCTCCCGCGGCCTGCCACAGCACCTGCGCGCCGTTGGCCGACACGTACACCTGCAGGGTCGGGCCGATGGCCATGCCCAGCAGCAGGCCCACCACGAACAGCAGCGTCATGCCCAGCGGGCCGCTCTGCTTCTTGATGAAGGCACTTGCGAACACCAGGACGAGCGCGCCGATCCAGCAGGCGATCATCGCGCCGCCGCTGAAGTCCTTCGCGATGAAGGCGCCCACCGCGGTGAACCCGCAGGTGACGGCCACGAGGAACATGACGCGGGCGAACAGCGCCTTCTGCGTGACCTTCTCCTGCTCGACCGCGGCGGCCTGCTGCGCGGCCGTTGCCTTGTCGTACCAGGTGGGGTTGGGTGTGTCCTCGGCCACTCTGGGCGTCTCCTATCCGTCGGCCAGCGGGGCCATTGTGAGCCCGGCGTCCTTGAGCTGTTCCCACACGAGTTCCGCGCGCTCGTGGTCGCCCCTCCACACGGTCGCCTGCCCCTTCTTGTGGATGGTGTTGGCGAACTCCATGCCCCGGGCGTAGTCGACGCCGGGCACGTACTGCGAGAGAATCGTCGCGACCCCCTCGAAGGTGTTGTGATTGTCGTTCAGGACGATCACCGAGCAGGGGCGACCGAGGCCGCTACCGGGCCCTGAGCTGCGGATCTTCTCGGCAGGCGGCGTGAGGACGTCGGAACCCACGGAACCGGATGATACCCGTGCCGGCCGCCCGGGCACGCCCCCGGTGACTGTCACCGCCCCGGTCGGTGACAGTCACACCGGGGTACCGCGCTAGCGTTTCCCCGTGGCAACCGCACCCGCTCCCGAGGCGCTCGCTCCCTTCCACCCGGCGGTGGCGGACTGGTTCACGCGGGCGTTCGAGGGGCCGACTCCCCCGCAGGTACAGGGGTGGCCGCACATCGCCGCGGGCGAGCACACGCTCATCGTGGCCCCCACCGGATCGGGCAAGACCCTGGCGGCGTTCCTCTGGGGGCTCAACCAGATCGCCTCTGCGCGCCTCATCGGTGACAGTCACCGGGGAGAGCCGGTGACTGTCACCGATGCCGGGCGCATCCTCTATATCTCGCCGCTCAAGGCCCTGAACTACGACGTCGAGCGCAATCTGCGCGGGCCACTGGCCGGCATCGCGGAGTCGGCGAGGCGCATGGGCCTTGAGCCGCCGGAGATCTCGGTGGGGGTTCGCACCGGCGACACCCCGCAGGCGGAGCGGCAGCGCATGCTGCGCAACCCGCCGGACATCCTCATCACCACGCCCGAGAGCCTCTACCTGCTGCTCACCAGCAAGGGCGAGGAGATGCTGCGCGGGGTGACCGGGGTGATCGTGGACGAGATCCACGCGATGGCGGGCACCAAGCGCGGCAGCCATCTGGCGCTGTCGCTGGAGCGACTGGAGCGCATCGCCGAACAGCCCGTGCAGCGCATCGGGCTGAGCGCCACGCAACGGCCCATCAGCGAGATCGCCCGCTTCCTGGGCGGTCAGGACGAGGATGGAACCCCCCGGCCCGTGAGCGTGGTGGATGCCGGACGCGTGAAGGAACTCGACCTGCAGGTCATCGTGCCGGTCGACGACATGCGCGACATGGCCGAGCCCGGGCGCGGACCGGAGGACGGCGGCGGCCAGGACCTGCTCGACGTGCTGGGCGGGGGCGCCACCCGCCGGTCCATCTGGCCCGCCATGTACCCCGCGCTGCTGGAACTGGTGAAGGCGCACCGCAGCACCCTGATCTTCGTGAACAACCGGCGCTCGGCCGAGCGGCTGGCGCTTCGCCTGAACGAACTGGCCGAGGAGGAGGTCGCTCGCGCGCACCACGGGTCGCTGGCTCGCGAGCAGCGCACGCTGATCGAGGAGGACCTCAAGGCGGGACGCATCCCGGCCCTGGTGGCCACCAGCAGCCTCGAGCTGGGCGTCGACATGGGGGCCGTCGACCTGGTGATACAGGTGGAGAGCCCGCGCAGCGTGGCCCGGGGCATACAGCGCGTGGGCCGTGCCGGGCACCGCATCGACGTGCCCAGCAGCGGGCGCATCTTCCCCAAGTACCGGGGCGACCTGCTCGAGTGCGCAGCGGTGGTGGAACGCATGCGCGAGGGGGACATCGAGGAGACCCACGTCCCCCGCCTTCCCCTCGACGTGCTGGCCCAGCAGGTGGTGGCCATGGTGTCGGGGGACGAGCCGATGACCGTGGATGACATCCTGGCCGTGGCCCGCGGCAGCCACCCCTTCGCCGACCTCTCGCGTGACCAGCTGGAGGGCGTGCTCGACATGCTGGCCGGGCGCTACCCCAGCGACGAGTTCGCCGAGCTGAAGCCACGTGTCGTATGGGACCGCACCGAGGGAACCGTGCGCGGGCGCGACGGCGCACGCCGGCTGGCCGTGGAGAACGCCGGCACCATCCCCGACCGCGGCCTGTTCGGGGTGTTCCTCGCCGACGGACGCACACGGGTGGGCGAACTGGACGAGGAGATGGTGTACGAGGCCCGCGCGGGCCAGGCCTTCATGCTGGGGGCATCCACCTGGCGCATCGAGCAGATCACGCGCGACCGCGTGCTGGTGTCCCCCGCCCCCGGCGCCCCCGGGGCGGTGCCCTTCTGGCGCGGCGAGGGCGTGGGGCGCCCCTACGAGCTGGGCGCCGCGGTGGGTCGCATGGCGCGCGACATCGCCGCCGCCGACCCCGACGACGCGGCTGCGCGGCTGCGCGAGGGGTCGCGCTTCGACGATCGCGCGGCTGCCAACCTCATCCAGTACGTGCGCGACCAGGTGGACGCCACCGGCACCGTGCCCAGCGACATCGGCATCGTCATCGAACGGTTTCGCGACGAGATCGGCGACTGGCGCCTGTGCGTGCTGTCCCCCTTCGGGGCGCGCGTGCACGCCCCGTGGGCACTGGCGATACAGGCGCGCCTGCGCGAGGCCACGGGCACCGACCCGCACGTGATCTGGAGCGACGACGGCATCGCCTGCCACGTGGTGGACGGCGACGTGCTGCCCCCCACCGACGTCCTTCTGCCCGACCCGGCGGACATCGAGGACCTCATCCTCGGCGAGCTGGGCGGCACGGCGCTGTTCGGCTCGCGCTTCCGCGAGAACGCCGCCCGTGCCCTGCTGATTCCACGCAGGCACCCCGGGCGCCGCACGCCGCTGTGGCAGCAGCGCCTCAAGGCGTCGTCTCTGCTCGAGGTCGCCCGCAGGTTCGGGTCGTTCCCGGTGATCCTCGAGACCTACCGCGAGTGCCTGAACGACTGGTTCGACATGCCCGCGCTGCGCGACCTGCTCACCCGCATCGGGTCGCGCGAGGTTTCGGTGACCGAGGTGGAGACCGACTCGGCATCGCCCTTCGCGGGCGCCCTGCTGTTCGAGTACGTGGCGTCGTACATGTACGACGACGACACGCCCGCGGCGGAGAGGCGCGCCCAGGCGCTGTCGCTGGATCGCGACCTGCTGCGCGAGCTGCTGGGGCAGGACGAGCTGCGCGAGCTCATCGACCCCGCGGCGCTCGACGACCTGGAGGCCGACCTGCAGGGGCTGCATCCCGAGCGCCGGGCCCGCGGCGCCGACGGGGTGCACGACCTGCTGCGGCGGCTAGGCGACCTGTCGGAGGACGACATCGCCGCGCGCATGGAGGACCCCTCGGCGCTGGCCGCGGTGGTCGACCAGCTGGAGCGCGAACGCCGGGCGGCCAGGGCGCGCGTGGCGGGCGAGGAGCGGCTGATCGCCGCCGAGGATGCCGGCCGGTACCGCGACGGCCTGGGGGTCATGCCCCCCGCGGGCCTGCCCGATGCCTTCCTCGAGCCCGCGCCGCGCGCGCTCGAGGGCCTGCTGGCGCGATACGCCCGCACCCACGGCCCCTTTCGCGGCGCCGACGCCGCCCGGCGCCTGGGCGCCTCGCCGTCGCTGGTGGATCAGACCCTGGGCCTGATGGAGGCCGAAGGGGGGCTGGTGCGCGGCCAGATGCGCCCCGGCGGCTCGGGCGAGGAGTGGTGCGACCCCGAGGTGCTGCGCCGCCTGCGGCGCATGAGCATGGCGCGCCTGCGGCGCGAGGTGGAGCCCACCGACCCCGAGGTGCTGGCCAGGTTCCTCCCTCAGTGGCAGCGCATCGACCGGCCCGACTCCCCCCCGGGCCCCGACGCCCTGCGCGACACCATCTCGGGCCTGCAGGGCATCGCCCTGCCCGCAGCGCAGTGGGAGGCCGAGACCTTCCCCCGGCGCCTGGGGTCGTACTCCCCGGCCTGGCTCGATCAGCTGGCGGCGGCGGGTGAGATCACCTGGGTGGGCGCCGGATCGCTGGGATCGGGCGGGGGTGGTCGCGTGGCCATCTACCTGCGCGAGGACGCCGCCATCTTCGGCCCGCCCCCCGCGGATGCCACGCCCGAGGGCGATGCCGCGGCGGCCATACGATCGGCGCTGTCCACCGGCGCCCAGTTCCTGGATGATCTGATCGACATCACCGGCGCGCCCCGTGACGAGGCCGTATCGGCACTGTGGGAGCTGGTGTGGGCCGGCGAGGCCACGAACGACCTCTGGACCCCCCTCAGATCGGGGCCGCGCGGCACCCAGCGGGCCGCGGCCCAGCGTGCTCCGCGCGGGCGCACGTGGGGTCGCTCTGCCCGCATGCGCGGAGGGCGTGCCGCGCTCACGGGCGGACGCTGGGCGCTTACCGCCCCTCTGTTCGACCGGGCGCCGTCGGTGGCCGAACGCCGCCGGGCCCTCGCGGAGATCCTGCTGGACCGCCACGGCATCGTCACCCGCGGGGCGGTGCTGGGCGAGGGGGTGCCCGGCGGATTCAGCGCCGTCTACCCCGATCTCGGCCAGATGGAGACCCTCGGGCTGTGCCGCCGCGGATACTTCGTGGAAGGACTCGGGGGCGCCCAGTTCGCCCTGCCGGGCGCCATCGACCGGCTGCGCGACCTGCGCGTTGACCGGCTGGAGGGCGATGAGCCCGACGTGGTCATCATCGGTGCGGCTGATCCGGCACAGCCCTACGGGGCCGCGCTGCCGTGGCCGCGGCGCGAGGGAGGTCGCTCGCCATCGCGGGTGTTCGGGGCGCAGGTCGTGCTGGCCGACGGCGTGGCGATGGCCCATGTGGAGCGCGGCGGGCGCACCATGACCACCCTCGTGCAGCCCGACCACCCGTTCCTCGAGCCCGCGTTCAGGGCGCTTCGCGCATGGGCCCAGGCCGACCGTGCCAGGCGCCTGCGCATCGAGCGCATCGACGGCGCGGCGGCAGCCGACTCGCCGGTTGCCCCGGCCATGGAGCGCGCGGGCTTCCGCCCCGGATACCGCGGCATGGAGGCCGGCGACTAGTGCCTGAGGGCCAGGTGAGCCACCGCAACGCCATCGTGCTGACCCGCGCCATCGCCGGAGAGCCGCTGGTGCGCGTTGACGTGGCCGAACCGCGCCTGGGGCCGCAGCGCATCGCGGAACGCCTGGAGGGCGACGTGCTGGACCGCATGGAGGCGCACGGCAAGCACCACCTGTTCGTGTTCCGCAGCGGGCGGGTGCTGCACTCGCACCTGCGCATGGGTGGCGTGTGGCGTGCATACCCGGCCACGGCCGAGGTGCCCCGCGGGGGCCTGTGGCTGGCCCTGGCAACCCAGCAGGCCGTGGTGGCCCAGTACCGCGGCCCGGTGCTGCGCCTCTACGAGCCCGGTGAGCCCCTTCCCGCCACACGGGCGCTGGGGCCCGACCTGCTGCACGAACAGGCCGACCCCGCCGCCATCGGGCGGCGCCTGCTGGACATCGAGCCCACGCGCCAGGTGGGCGACGCGGTGATGGACCAGCGGGTGATGAGCGGCATCGGCAACGTCTACAAGAGCGAGACGCTGTTCCTCGCACGTATCGACCCGTGGCGGACCGTGGGAAGCCTGGGGGCCCACGAGGCCGAGGCCATCGGCGCGATCGGATCGGAACTCCTGGCCATCGGCGTGCGCGACCGCGGGCGAATCCGCACGTACCGGCCGCCGCTCGGCACGGTACGCCCGGGCGAGCGCACGTGGGTGTACGGCAGGCGGGGCAGGCCCTGCCGCGAATGCGGCACCCCGGTACGATCGCGCGGCCAGGGCGACGCCAACCGCACCACCTACTGGTGCCCCCGCTGCCAGGCCTGACCCATGTCACTGCTCTTCGACACGCGCGATGGCAAGTTCGACACGCGGCGCGTGGAGACGTTCTCGGACGCCGTGCTGGCCGTGGCCATCACGCTGATGGTGCTGCGCATCGCGCCCCCGGTCGCCCGCGACGGGCAGTCGGTGGGCGAGCTGTTCTGGAACGAGACGGTTCCCGACGTCATCTACTTCCTCATCACGTTCGTCGTGATCGTCCTCTTCTGGATCCACCACCACGACAACTTCACGTTGCTGCCCCGCAGCATGTCGGCGCAGGCGCTGTGGCTGAACATGGGATTCCTCGCCTGCATCTGCCTGCTGCCGTTCGGCCTGGAGTTCTTCTCGCAGGAGAACGCATCGGTGCTGACGGTGGCCGTGTACGCGGGCCTCATGGCCGTGGCCACGATCTTCCTCGGGGCGCTCGGCCGCATCGCCCGCGGGGCCTGGGAGGCCGGAGCCTTCGTCGGGGCCGCCGTGTTCCTGCTGGCCATCCCCTTCGCGCCGCTGCTGGGCGGCTGGTGCCTGATGATCTGGTGGCTCGACGTGCCCATCAAGCGCCTGGTGGTGCGGCACAGGGCGCGGCAGGCCGCGCGCACTCCCTAGGGGAAGGCCGGGGGCAGCGCGGCGCGGGTCCGGGAATCCGGCTGCTCGCGCTCGGCCAGCTCAGCGGAGGTCTCGCCGCCGATGAGGATGACCAGGCCCGTCAGGTAGAGGAACACCAGGAAGAGCACCACGGCGCCCAGGCCGCCGTACACACGGTTGTACGAGCCGAAGTTGTCGACATAGATGCGGAACAGGTTGGCCACGATGATCCAGCCGATCACACCCACCAGCGCGCCCAGCAGCGCGTCGCGCGTTCCCACGCGGCGGGCGTTGGGCGCGTACCGGTACAGGGCCACCAGGAACCCCCAGAAGATCGCCGCACCGGCCACCCCCACCCCGAGCTGGATGAGCACCTGGGTGGAGCGCGGCGCCCCCACCTGCTCGACCACCCACTGCAGCACCGCGGGGCCCAGCACCGAGAGCAGCGTGGCCAGCACGAACGCCACCGCCGTGATGACGGCCGCCACGAGGGCGCGCGCCTTCCCCTTGAGCCATGGGCGGTGGGGCAGCTCGAAGGCGTCGTCGAGCCCGTCGGTGAGCGAGCCCACCACGTTGCCGGCCAGCCAGATGCCGGTGATCAGTCCCAGCACCAGGAAGACGATCGACTGCCCGGCGCTGGACGACGCCGACTGGAGGAGCCCATCGAGGAAGTTCGCCAGCTGATCCGGGATCGTGCCCCGCGCACGGTCGATGAGCGTGGAGTACGCCGACGGGCTGGCCACGAGCCCGATCACCGAGATGAGCACGAAGGCGAACGGGATGGACGCCAGGAACGCCACGTAGGCGAACTGGCTCGCGCGGGCCATCTGGGCATGACGGGC
>CAZIQQ010000038.1:0-16667 GCA_964541555.1 uncultured Bifidobacterium sp.
GGGCCGAGGAGCAGGTGGGTGCCCGGGGATGGTGCGCCCGCGCGGTGCTGGGCGATGGCGCCGCGCCCGCCCAGGCGCTCATCGCCGTCGATGCCATCCGCCTGCCGGATGACCCGCGCACCGAGGACTGGGCGACCCGCGTGCCGTGGATGGTGCCGGCCCTCGTTCGGCACGTCGTGGGCGCCGCTCCCGACGCACTTGCCCGCTCGGTCCTGGCGCTGCGCGCGCTCGGCGAGGATGTGGCCGCCAACCCCGGGGCGGCGACCGACCCGGCGTCGGCGGCACGGGCCGCGGCCGCGGCGCTGGCCGTGCCGCGGCCCGTTCCGGGGTCGGGCGCCTTCGCCCCTGCGCCCCCGCCGCCCGAGGCCGTCACGCAGCCGGTGGCGGCAGCCACCCGCCAGCAGGTGCCGCTGCCACCCCCGGCCGCGCCGCCACAACCGGATCGGCGCCTGCTGGCAGCCCTCGCGGCCAGCATCGGGGTCGCCGTGCTCTCGATCGTCCTGGTGTTCGCCATCATCGCGTCGCCGGGATCGTTCGGCCTGGCAAGCACCTCGCAGGTGAACGACCGCGTATCGGTGATCGAGGCCGGGGTCGGGCAGCTCCGGAACGACGTCGGCACCCTGGCCCGCGAGCTGCAGTCGGGTGGCGGCACGCCTGCCCAGGCAGTGCAGCAGCTGGCGCAGCAGGTCGACGATCTCCGCCAGCAGGTGGAGGGCCTGTGTTCGGTGCTGCCG
Organism: uncultured Bifidobacterium sp.; assembly: GCA_964541555.1. GTDB lineage: Bacteria > Actinomycetota > Thermoleophilia > Miltoncostaeales > Miltoncostaeaceae > SYFI01. The sequence goes on from CAZIQQ010000038.1 coordinate 735, forward strand.
GTCGTCTGCTAGTCCTCCCGGCATGGGAATGATCGCCTTCGTCGACCGCCAGGGGCTCGCGGGTTACGACCTGGGCTCCGATCACCCGCTGGCTCCCGCCAACCGCGAGCTGGCCATCGACCTCATCCGGGCGTACGGCATGCTCGACCGACCGGACGTCTCGGTGCTCGCCCCGGGGCCGGGGGACGAGGACCTGGTGGCGCGCGTGCACACCGATGCCTACATGGCCGCCGTGCGCCGCTACAGCGCCACGCCCCAGCTGGCCGCGGCATTCGAAGCGGGAATGTGGGGCCTGGCCCACGGGGGGGACACGCCCGCCTTCACGGGTATGCATGAGGCCGCCCTGGCGGTGTGCGGGGCATCGGTCACGGCCGCCCGCGAGGTGTGGGAGGGGCGCGCCGACCGCGTGCTGTCGGTGGCCGGCGGTCTTCACCACGCCTTCGCCAACAAGGCCAACGGCTTCTGCATCTACAACGACGCGGCGGTGGCGATCCGCTGGCTCCTCGACAACGGGGCCGAGCGCGTCGCATACGTGGACGTCGACGTGCACCACGGCGATGGCACGCAGTTCATCTTCTACGACGACCCCCGGGTGCTCACGTGCTCGGTGCACGAGAGCGGTCGCTATCTCTTCCCGGGCACGGGCGCCATATCCGAGCGCGGCGTCGGGGCCGGCGAGGGCACATCGGTGAACATCCCGCTGCCGGCGTTCTCGGGCGACGGGCCGTACATGCGCGCCATCGAGGAGGTCATCGCACCCGCCGTCCGCGCGTTCGCCCCCGATGTCATCGTGACGCAGGACGGCGTGGACCCCCACCACCAGGACCCCCTCGCGCACCTGCAGGTACGCATGGTCACGTTCCCGCGCCTCTGGCGCGTGCTGCACGACCTCGCCGACGATGCGGCCGGGGGCCGGTGGATCGCGCTTGGCGGCGGCGGCTACAACGTCGATGTGCTGCCGCGGGCCTGGGCACTGCTGTTCGCCGAGATGACCGGATCCGACCTGCCCGACGAGGTCCCCGCCGACTGGATCGCGCTGGCCGCCGCCCGCAGCGGCCGCGCCGACCTCACCGCGCTGCTGCTGGGTGACCCCGACCCCGAGATCGGCGCCGACGAGCGCGCCCGTGCCGATGCCGAGGGCGACGAGGTGGTGGACGAGGCCATCAGGACCCTGCTGTGAACCCCTCTGCATGGCGGCAGGCCGGGGACCCCCGGGGTGCCCACGACCTGTGCGTGGGGCTCTCCACCCGCAGGCGCTACGAGCACTCGCGCGGGGTTGCGCAGCAGGCCGCGCGCGCGGCACGGAGCGTGCGCCTGCCGGGCGAGCGGCGCCGGGTGCTCCTGGCCGCCGCATGGCTGCACGACATCGGGTACGCGCTGGCGGGTGACGCCCACGCCGTGGCCGGGGCACGCGCCCTGCGGCGCGCCGGACATGAGCGCCTCGCCCGCATCGTGGCCCACCACTCCAATGCAGCCGAGCGGGCCCGGTGGGCCGGGATGCCTCCAATCGACCCGGAGTTCCCACGCCCGTCGGGGGATGACGCCCAACTGCTGTCGCTGCTGGATATCGCCGACCTCCTCACGGGTCCCGGCGGTGAGCGGGTTGACCCCGCGGGGCGGTTGGCCGACATGGTCGAACGCCGCGGTGCGGGCAGCCCGTCGGTGAAGGCGTTGGTGCTGAACGTGAACAGGCTGGGGGCAGATCCCCTTACCCGCGCGCTGGTGGAGGAGCTCTCGATGCAGGGGGTGGCGTCGTGAGCGACCGCGTGGTGGCGGTATTCGGCAGCTCGCGCATCGGCCCCGGGCACCCCGACTACGCGGCGGGCATCGAGTTGGGTGCCTGCCTGGCCGCTGCGGGATGGACGGTGGCCACGGGCGGGCACGATGGGGCCATGGCGGCGGTGTCGCGTGGCGCCCGCGAGGCCGGGGGGCACGTGATCGGCGTGACCCTGCCGGGGCCCCGCGGCACCCGCGCGCCGAATGAGTGGGTTGCCGAGGTGCGTCCGGCGGATGACCTCTTCGCACGCCTTCGCATGCTGCTGGACGCCGACGCCTGGATCGCCATCTCAGGGGGTGTGGGCACGCTGGCCGAGATCGCCGTGGCGTGGAACCTCATGCAGAACGCCCACGTGGCGCCCAGGCCCCTCATCGTCGTGGGCGACGGCTGGGCCCGGGTGCTCGACGTGCTGCGCGACCACCTGGTGGTGGACGCCGCTGATCTCGCGATGGTCACGCCCGTCCCGGACGTGGCGTCGGCGCTGGCCGCCCTCGGCGATCGCCTGTCCGGCTAGGGCAGGCGGGCCGCGCCCAGGGCAACGGCGGCCCGGCGCAGGCCCATCTCGGGGTCGTCGCCCAGGTCGATGCGCACCAGGCGCCGTCCCGCGGTCTCGAGCGCCTGGGCATCGCCGATCGCCTGGGCGCGCAGCAGCTCACCGAAGGTGTGGTCCTGCCCCGGAATGGCCAGGTCGGGCGACCCCGGGCCGAGGAACTGCACGAACACCCCGGACGCCGGGCCGCCCTTGTGCAGTTGCCCCGTGGAGTGCAGGAAGCGCGGACCCCAGCCGGCCGTCGTGGCCACCCGGGTGCGGGCGCGCACGGCGTCGCGCATGGCGGCCATGAGCCGGTCGCCTGCGGGCGTGGGGGTGGTGAACGCCAGCAGCGCCAGGTAGTCGCCCCGCTCGAGCATGTCGACGGCGCGCAGGATGTCCTCCGGCTCGCCCCTGTCGTCACGCGGCACGCCCGCCCCGCCCAGCGCGCGGTTGGCGGCCTCCTTGGCTGCCTGCACGTCGGGCTGGTCGAACGGGTTCACGCCGAGCTCCGCGCCTGCGGTGGCCACCGCCATCTCGAGGCCCATGTACAGGCCGGCGACATCCACGGGGTCGCGGATGTCCATGACGAACACGGGTATGCCCGACGCGCCGATGGCGGCCACGTCGGGGTCGTGCTCGCCGGTGAGCCGCAGGTGCAGCACCACCCGGTCCGACCCGTAGTCGCCGGGGTCGCCCAGCGGCTCGTCGGCGACCGGCACGATGCCCTCGCCGGCCTTGCCGAGGCTCTCGGCGACCAGCTGCTCGGCCCACAGGCCGAACGAGCCGATGCCCGGGTCGGCGATGATCGTCAGCTTGTCGCGGCCCGCCCGCGCCAGCGCGGCCAGCGCAACGCCCAGCCTCACGACGTCGGCGTCGGCTCGCGTGGCCGCGGCGTGGTCGAGAACGGCGTGCACCGGTACCCCGGCCAGGGCCATGGGGATGAGCCCGAACAGCGTGAGCGCCGAGAAGCGCCCGCCGACATCCGGCGGGTTCCCGGCCACCATGCGCCAGCCCTCATCGTGCGCGCGCATCGCCAGGGGCGTGCCGGGGTCGGTGATGGCGATGAGGTGGTCGGGCGCGGAACCCCCGAGGCCGTCCTCCAGGAACTGGCCGACCTCGGCCAGGAAGGCCAGTGGCTCGGCCGTGGTGCCGCTCTTCGACGAGACGATGGCCAGGCACGTGGCGGGGTCGACCCCCTCGGTCACCCGCTGAACGGCCACCGGGTCGGTGGAGTCGAGGATGCGCAGCTCGATTCCCGCCCCATGGCCGAAGGTGCGTCGCGTGACCTCCGGCGAGAGGCTCGACCCGCCCATGCCCAGCACCAGCACGTGGCGGATGCCCTGCTCCACCGCGCCCGAGGCCAGGCCGTCGATCATCGGCAGATGCGCGCGCATGTCCTCGGGCGCGCGCATCCAGCCGGTCCATTCCCGCGCGGCCGCGGCGTGGTCGCCCCACGCCGAGGGATCCCCGGCCAGCACCTGCGCGACCAGCCCGCGACCCTCGGCATCCGCGATGGCGTCCTCGACGAGGCCGGTCGCGGGGCCGGGGCGCGGGATGACGCGCATCAGGGGGTGCCCGCCGCCAGCGACTCGGTCGCGGCGCGCGCGACGGCCTCGGGCGTCATGCCCAGCTTCGCCATCACCTCACCGCCGGGAGCCGATTCGCCGAAGCGGTCGATGCCGACGATGCGCCCCTGCAGGCCGGTCCAGCGCTCCCATCCGAAGGGCGATGCGGCCTCCACGGCCACGCGGGCCGTGATGGACGGCGGCAGCACCTCGTCGCGGTAGTCCTGCGACTGGGCGCCGAAGAGCTCCCACGACGGCATGCTCACCACCCGGGCGGCCACGCCCTCTGCGGCCAGCAGATCGCGTGCGGCCAGGGCCAGCGACACCTCCGACCCGGTGGCGATGATGACGCAGTCGTCGCCCGGCGCCACCACGTATGCGCCGCGCTCCACGGGCGGGTCGGCAAGCGGCAGCACCGGCACGCCCTGGCGGGTCAGCACCAGCGCGGTCGGGCCGTCCTGCCTGGCCACCGCGGCGCGCCAGGCCGCGGCCGTCTCGCGGGCATCCGCCGGTCGCAGGGTGACCAGGCCGGGGATCGAGCGCAGGGCCGCGAGCTGCTCCACCGGCTGGTGCGTGGGTCCGTCCTCCCCGACCGCGATGGAGTCGTGCGTGAACACGAGGATCGACGGCAGCTTCTGCAGGGCGGCCATGCGGATGGCGTTCTTCATGTAGTCCGAGAAGGTCATGAACGTCGAGCCGTATGCCCGCAGGCCCCCATGGGCCACCATGCCGTTCACGGCGGCGGCCATGCCGAACTCGCGCACCCCGAAGTGGATGTTGCGGCCGGCGAACTGCCCGGGCGAGATGTCACCCGCGCCCTTGATGACGGTGCCGGTGGACGACGCCAGGTCGGCCGCCCCGCCCACCAGCTCGGGCACGGCTGCGGCGATCGCGTTGAGCGCCGCCGCCGACGCCACGCGCGTGGCGGGCGACTCGCCGTCGTCGAACGTGGGCAGCGACGCCTCCCATCCCGCGGGCAGCTCGCCGGCGAGTCGACGCCGCAGTTCGGCGGCCTCGGCGGGGTGGTCGGCCGCGTAGGCGTCCATGGCGGCGTCCCATGCGGCCACCTCGCGCGCGCCGCGCTCGCGCAGCGCGTCGGCCCATGCGGCGACGTCGTCGGGCACCAGGAACTGGGCGTCCTCGGGCCACCCGTATGCCTGCTTCGCCAGTCGCGCCTCGTCGGCGCCCAGCGGCGCCCCGTGGGCCTTGCTGGTGTCCTGCACGTTCGGTGCGCCGAATCCGATGTGCGACCGGTAGCGCACCAGGGTCGGGCGGCCGTCCGACTGCCGCGCCTCGTCGAGCGTCGCGTTGATGCCGGCGGGGTCATTGGCGTCGGGCACCTCGAGCACGCGCCACCCGTACGACGCGAAGCGCATGGCGACGTCGTCGCCCGTGGACATCGCCGTCGGGCCGTCCAGGCTGATGCTGTTGTCGTCGAAGATGACGATGAGCTTGCCCAGCCCGAGGAAGCCCGCGAACGAGCACGACTCGTGGGAGATGCCCTCCATCAGGTCGCCATCTGACGCGATGACCCACGTGCGGTGGTCGATCACCTCATGGCCCGGCCGGTTGAACTCCGCGGCCAGCATGGCCTCGGCCAGCGCGAGTCCCACGCTGTTGCCGAGCCCCTGGCCGAGGGGCCCGGTGGTCACCTCGACCCCCGGCACGTGGCCGCGCTCGGGGTGCCCCGGGGTGAGGCTGCCCCACTGCCGGAACGCCTTGAGGTCGTCGAGCGAGAGCGCGTAGCCCGAGAGGTGCAGCAGTGCGTACTGCAGCATCGACGCGTGCCCGGCCGACAGCACGAAGCGGTCGCGGTTCGGCCAGGCAGGGTCGCCCGGCGCGTGCCGCATCTGCTGGGAATACAGGGCCCAGCCGACCGGGGCGAGTCCCATCGGCGCCCCGGGATGGCCGCTGTTGGCCTTCTGCACCGCGTCGATCGCGAGGGTGCGGACGGTTGCGATGCAGGTCTCGGGCGAGGCCGGGTCGGTCACGAGCGTCTCCGTGTCGTTGGCGGGCGCAGTCTACGGGTGACCTGACCGGGCGACGCCCGCCACCGCGCCCCGTAGTGTTCGGGACGTGACGCGACGCACGCGACCGGCAGGTGCACTCGCGCTCGCGGCCCTCTTCGTGGCGGGCTGCGGGCAGTCGCCCGGCGATGCGCCCGTGCCCACCACCCCGCCCGCCGCGTTCGTCGAGGGGGTGCGCGAGCTCGTGGCGCCAGCCGAGCGCATGGGCGTGCTCGCCACGGCGGTGCTCACGCCGGGTGGCCCCCAGCCCTCGTCCATCGAGGTGGACGGCGTCGTCACCGACGCCACGCGCGAGCTGCGCGAGTTCCGTGCACTCAGGCCCGGCGATGAGGCGCTCGCGACCGAGCAGGCGCGCCTCGTCGATGCGATGGTGCCGATCGTGGCGCGCATGCGCGAGCTGCGGACCATCATCACGTCCGGATCCCGCGCCGGCCTGTCCACCGCGACCACCTCGCTGCTCGAGGCCCTGGAGGAGATCCCATCCGCCGTGCGCTCCTGATCCCGCTCGCCGCGTGCGTGCTGGCCGCCGCGCCGCTGCTGGGCTGCGGGGGGTCCCCCGAGCCGGTGTCCACGGCAGAGGTCGCGCCGGGCACCACGGTGAGCCCGCCGCGCTACCTCGCGCTGGTGCGCGAGGCCGTCGCGGCCGCTCGCGCAGCATCCATCAGGCTCGAGGCCCTTCCCGATGCCCCCACGCCGCAGCAGGCGCGTCGCGCGGCACCGGGGCTGGCCGCCGCTGCTGCGCGCAGCGAGGCCGCCGCCCGGCAGATCTCGGCGGCGCGCCTGGAGGACCAGCGCCTCGAGGACCAGCGCCGGGCGATCGGGCCCATCTACGTGGCCTTCGCCGCGAGCCTTGTGCGCGGCGCCCAGGCGGCGCAGGCGGGGAACGTGCAGGCCATGCGCGAGGCGGTGGCCACCGCCGCCGTCGACGCCGGGCGCATCCACGAGGCATCGGCTCCGGCCCGCCCCGCGTCGTGAGGCCGCGCATCGGCCTCGATGCCGGGGGCGTGCTGATCGATTCCCTCATGCCGTCGTTCCCGGCCCGCGCCGCCGCGAGCATCGGGGCCGATCCCGGGACCGTTCGCGCGATGCTCACCGACGATGGCTTTCGCCGTCGCTACTGGAGCGGTGACCTGCCCGAGGACGCCTTCTGGGGAACGCTCGACCTTGACGCTCCCGACCCCGGCCGGCGGGCCGAGGTGCTCGACCTGCGCCCGCGCATCGACCCCTCGAGGGTTGCCGCATGGCGCGCGGCCGCGGATGTATGGGTGGTGTCGAACCACCGGCACGAGTGGCTGCTGCCGGTGCTCGAGCGCACGGGGTTCGACGAGGTCGTGGACCACATCGAGGTGTCCAGCCTCACGGGGCGCGTAAAGCCCGACCCCGCGGCCTGGGAGGCGCTCATCGCCGACGGCACGCCTGCCATGGATGTCGTCGTGGTCGATGACCAGGAGCCCAACCTCGAGGCCGCGCGGTCGCTGGGCATCACCGCGATCCGGGCCGGCGACGACAACTCATGGGCCGATGCCGTGGACGCCTGGCTGGCGTCGCGCGCCCGCTGACTACTGCTGGGTGCTGCGGGAGTCCGACGACATGTCGTCGGTGCCGGGCGGGTCCGAGATGACCAGGTCGCCCACCGTCGAGAACTCGTAGCCCTTCGCGCGGAGTTCCTTGACGATGCGCGGCACCGCCGCGATGGTGGATGCCCGGTCACCACCGCCGTCGTGCAGGAGGATGATCGACCCGGGCTGCGCCTGCGAGACGGCGGTCTGCACGATCTGATCGGCCGAGGGGCGGGTCCAGTCGACGGTGTCGACATCCCAGAGCACCGAGAGCAGCTTCGCCTTCTCGGCCTGCTTGAGCACCGCGGGGTCCACCGATCCATAGGGAGCGCGGAACAGGCGGCTGGCGACGCCGCCGACCGACAGGATCTCCCCGGCCGTGGACTCGATCTCGACCTGCTGCTCCTTGGCCGGGAGCGTGGTCATGTCCTTGTGGTTCCAGGTGTGCACGCCCACCTCATGGCCGTCCGCCAGCACCTGGCGGAAGACCTCGGGGTTCTCCTGGATGTTCGCCCCGATCACGAAGAACGTCGCGGGCACGTTCAGCTTCTTGAGCTCCGCCAGCACCGCGGGGGTGTCCGGGCCGGGGCCGTCGTCGAACGTGAGGGCCACGTACTTGCGCGATCCGCCGGCCTTGTTGATGCTCACGCCCGTCTGCCCGATGTTCACGAGCTCCTGGTCGCGCGGCCCCAGCTGGGACGCCGCCGCTGCGATGTCGGCCTCGCTCACGGCCGGGATCACCGGCTCGGCGGCCGCCGTGGACGCCACGGGCTCGTCCCCGCCCCGCGCGACGAGCGCGACGATGCCCACCACGAGGGCGATGGCGATGATGGCCAGCGCGAACGGCGGGAACCGGCGCTGCCGGCGCCTGCGCCTGTTGCGCGGTGGGCGACCGCGGGGGGCGGGTCGCCCCGAAGGTGTCCGGTCGGTCGCCACTACCCCAATAATGCACTGCGGGACCGGCGTCCGCGAGGATCGCCGGTCCCGCTGGGACCACTCGTCGTGTGCGGGCCTAGCTGGCCAGCGCGGGCGGGGCCCCTGCCGCCGCGTTCATGGCATCCCAGGGGATGGTGATGGCGCGGCCCTCCATCACGACCTCGCCGGCCGACCTGAGCTTGCCGAAGGCGGTGGTCACGGCCTCGCGCGACGCCCCGATGAGCGATGCCCACTGTGCGTGCGTGAGGTCGAGTCCGATGCGCACCCCCTCGGGCGCGGCGGTGCCGATCTGCTCGGCGATCTGGTGCAGTCGCCTGCGCAGGCGGTCCTCCACGCGCATCTCCGAGACGATGCCCACGGTCTGCCTCAGGTTGGCGAGGCGACCGGTGAGCGCCACCGCCAGGTTCACGCCGAAGCGCGGGTACCGGGTGATGAGCGCCTCGATGGCGTGCACGGGCAGCGGGGTGACGGCGCTGGCCTCGAGGGCCACCGCCGGAGCCGCGGCCTCCAGGCCCAGCGACGAGTACACGGCGCCGGGCTCGACGATGGTCGTCGTGACCTCCTGGCCCTGCATGGTGATGTCGCTGAGGGCGATGCGGCCCTGGCGGACGATGTAGACGTGGTCCCCGCGCGTGAGTGACGCGGGCGTGTCGGCCTCGCGCGGCCAGCGCACGAGGGGCAGGCGCGCATCGAGCAGGTCGAGGTCGCGTCGCGGGATGCCGTCGAACAGGTCCAGTCGGGACAGCGCGGGTCGCGCGGCGTCCGTGGAACCGTTGGGCGTGAGTGTGGGAAGTGGTGTGAGAGTGGCCATGGGGTCACCCTCGCAGGGGGTTGTAAGAGACCTTTGAGGTCCCCGGTAACGCTGGGTGACGGTCGCATTGAGGTATGGCGGCGCCAGCGTTGCCGCATGGCACTCAGGTGACCCGTATCCCCGCTTCCCATGCGGGTATACGCAATTGTTAAGGAGTTGCGGGCATGCCCGCCTCCCGGGTAATGGTTACACGCGCGGAGGCCGCCCGGGCGCCCCGATGTCGCCGCGTGACACCCCGGGCCCTAGCCCGGCAGGCGCCCGTCCACGCGGAGCACGCGGTCGGCGTACAGGACGGCGATGGCGATCAGGGCGAACGGCTGCACCAGCAGCTGGGTGAGGGTGCTCCAGATTCCCTCGCCCCATGCCAGGGCCGTGCCGTCGAGCGGGGTGAGGATGGCCGCGCCCACGATTCCGATGGCCAGCTGGGCGATCGCCGTGACCACCTGGATGAGCACGAAGGCGAGGAAGACGGTCCACCAGCTCCCGCGAACCAGATCCTGGCTGCGCCGCAGGGAGTCGCGGACGCCCTTGCCCTCGATGACCACCGCGGGTCCCGCGAACAGCCACAGGATGGCCAGGAAGATGCCCGGGATGATCAGTGCGAACAGTCCGACGATCACTCCGAGGGTCACCAGCACCAGCGCGCCGAAGAGGATCCAGAAGCGGATGCCCACCTGCTCGAGGGCGGCCCCTGCCCCCACGCGGTCGCCGCCGAGCCTGCGCACGGTGGCGATGGCCACCGCGGCGCCGCTGACGGGGATGAGCAGCACGGCGGGTATGAGCGCGATGGCCAGGATGATGCCGGCCTGCGCCAGGTCGCCCGAGCCCGTGGCGGCGTTCGTGGCGATGGCCGAGAGGATGCCCACGGGCACCACGGTGACCGCGGTGAGCAGCAGGAACAGCCACGGCTCCCGGCGGTACATCTGCCAGGCGCGCGAGATCAGCTCCATGAAGGTGAAGGGGCCGGGTTCGGTCGTGGTCATGTCAGTCGATCGCCTCGTAGGGGACGGCATCGCGCACCAGGTCGCCGGCGTCCAGCCCGACGCTCTGCATGTAGAAGGGCGTGAGCAGGTTCAGCGTGTGGCGGCACGCGGGGCAGATGGGCAGCGGCGGGGGAGGGGGCACGCCGGGCGTCTCGCCGCTCAGCGAGTAGGGCGACCCGGAGTACCGGGCGCATGCCCCGCAGTCCTCGCCGCGGGTGTCCAGGCGCACCAGGTCCCAGCCGGATGCCGTGATCTGCTCCACCCAGCCCTCGTGGCGGGCGGCGTACCGGTCGGCCTCGTCAGCCAGGTCGCGGCGGACGTCGGGGTCCCAGCCGTCGCGGATCGCCGCGGCGAACACCGGGGGCGGGTCGGGGATGTGGCGGAACCTCTCGGTCCAGGCGTCGATCTCGGCGTCCCAGTCGCGCTCGGGCACGCGGTCAGTCCTCCACGAAGTCGACGGGGACCTCATGGTCGATGAGCCCGGCCTCGACACCGCGGCGCAGCAGTTCGGCCACGGCGCGACGGCCGTCCTCGCCGTAGTCGAGCGTGCGGTCGTTCACGTACATCCCGACGAAGCGGTCGTTGAGGTCGTCGTCGAGCCCGCGCCCGTACTCGGCCGCGTACGCCAGGGCGTCCGCCCGGTGCTCGAGCCCGAAGCGGATGCTCTCGCGCAGGATGTGCGACAGCTCGATCATGGCCTCGTCGCCCAGGTCGCGCCGCACCACGTTGGCGCCGAGCGGCAGCGGGAGGCCGTCGGTGAGCTCGTGCCACCAGGTGCCCAGGTCGAGCACGTTCACGAGGCCCTGCGACTCGTAGGTGAGCTGGCCCTCGTGGATGACCAGTCCGGCGTCCGCGTCACCGCGCTCCACGACGTCGAGGATCTCGTCGAACGGCACCACGAGAGGGTTGTCAATGCGTCCGGCCGCCAGCTGCAGCTCGAGGAAGGCGCTGGTGAGGGTGCCGGGCACGGCCACCTTCATCCCCGGGAGGTCGGATGGGTCCACCTGCTCGCGCGCCACGACCATCGGGCCGTACTGCTCGCCCATCGACGCCCCGTGGGGCAGCAGCCGGTACTTGTCGGCCACCGTGGCGTAGGCGTGCACCGAGATGGCCGTGACCTCGAGCCTGCCCTCCATGGCCCAGCGATTGAGGGTCTCGATGTCACGCAGGAGGTGCTCGAACTCGAAGTCCCCGGTGGGGATCCGGTCCTTGGCGAGCGCGTAGAACATGAACGCGTCGTCGGGGTCCGGGCTGTGACCCAGGCGGATCAGCGTCATCGGGAGATTCCTCCGGTCGAGTGGCGGGCGGCGCCACCTTATCGCCGCATTGCTACCCGGGGCGCGGAGAATCGTCCCTCAGCACGCACATGCCCTCGCCCTCGGCAACCAGGACATCCCCCGAGTGCACGCTGACCACCGCGCGGAACCCACGGTCGCTCTTCTGCACCAGGCGTCCGCGCAGCGTCAGCTCGACGCCCTCGAGGGGCACGGGCTTGCGCAGCCAGTAGCGCACCTTGGCGGTCATGCCCCAGAGGTCGTGCGGCGCGCCTGCGTACACCAGCATCTCGTCGACGAGCAGCCCGATGATGCCGCCGTGCAGGCGGTCGGCCCAGCCCTGGAAGCGCTCGTCGGGCGTCCAGGTGGCCACGGCGTCGGTGCCGTCCCGGAACACGTGCAGGCCGAGGCCCGATGTGTTCTCCGACCCGCACACGAAGCAGTGCGTGATCTCCGGCGGATTGAGGAGGTCTCCGGTTCCGTTGCTCATGCGAGCATGGTGGCATGGCCGGATGGGTGGCGCAGGTGGCACGCGTGCCGACCGAGCACGGTGACTGGTGGATGGCCTGGGGCGACGGCGGGCTCGTGGCGTCCGCGCGCACGCGCCGTGATGCCGAGCGCCGCGCCCGCGCCGCCGGGGCGACCCGTGTGATTCCCGGCACGATCCGCGACGTCCCGGCATCACCCGACTGGTCGCTGCTGCCCGGGGGATTCCGGGGCCGGGCGCTGCGTGCCTGTCACCTCATCCACAGGGGGGAGGTCATCACCTACGCCGACCTGGCGGCGAGGGCGGGCAGCCCGGGTGCCGCGCGCGCGGCCGGGTCGGCCATGGCGGCCAATCCGCTGCCCGTGGTCATCCCGTGCCACCGGGTGGTGCGGTCGGACGGCGGGCTCGGCGAGTACTCGGCCGGCGGCACCTCGGCGAAGCGCGCAATGCTGGTGCGAGAGGGCGCGCTGCCGCCCGATGCCTGATCACTGCTACTGTGCCGCGCCGTGATCGCGGTACTCGTCGTCATACACGTGCTCCTCTGCGTCCTGCTCGTCGCGCTGGTGCTCATGCACAGCGGCAAGGACGCCGGACTGTCCGGCGCCTTCGGCGTGGGTGGCGGCGCCAGCGCCTACGGCGGGTCGTCTGCGATCGTCGAGAAGAACCTCACGCGCATCACGGTGATCGTGGCGGTGCTGTTCTTCCTGATGACCTACGTGCTCGGCCGCGTGCTGGCCTAGCGCCGCACGACTCGGGACAGTCATCCCACGGGTCGGGAACGGCCCGCCCCCCCACCGGCCGGTAGAGTTGACCGCGTGGATACCTCAACGTCACTCCTGCGGTCGCTGCCGGTCAAGTTCGTCGGCGCCTTCATCGCGCTCATCATCGCCGGCATCGGGCTCTACCTCGTCGGCGTCATCTCGATGTACGCCATCGCCTGGGTCGTCTGGCTCATCCAGGCCATCTTCGGCTAGGCACCCGCCGCATACCGCAACGAACAAGGGCCGCCCCTCGGGGCGGCCCTTGTCGTTTCGAGTGCGGCTGAGAGGACTTGAACCTCCACGACCCTAGGGGTCACAAGGCCCTCAACCTTGCGCGTCTACCAATTCCGCCACAGCCGCATTCGGGTGCCGCCCGCCGAGCGGACAGCGCGGGGCAATGTAGCAGCATGGCGGCGGCAGGAGGCCCTGTTAGGATGGCGAACACCAGTTCGACGTTTCCTACCCAGGGGCACCACTGATGGCGACGGCACCGACCGGCAGGCAGGCCGAGATACTGGCCTTCATCGAGGACCACGTGGAACGGCACGGCTATCCGCCGACGGTTCGCGAGATCGGGCAGGGCGTGGGGCTGGCATCGCCATCCACCGTGCATCGCCACCTCGAGAAGCTCGAGGAGTCGGGCCACCTGCGTCGCGACCCGTCGAAGCCCCGCGCGATGCTGGTGGGGTCGCAGGGCACCCGCCAGTCGCAGGCCGCGCCCCCGGCCATGACGCTGCCCCTGGTGGGGGCGGTTGCCGCAGGCGCCCCGATACTGGCCGACGAGCACGTGGAGGATCACGTGGCCGCGCCGTTCGCCGCCGACTACCTGCTGCGCGTGAAGGGCGACTCGATGATCAACGCGGGCATCCTCGATGGCGACCTCGTTGCCGTGAAGCAGCAGCAGGACGCCCGTGACGGGCAGATCGTGGTGGCGCTGCTGGAGGACGAGGCCACGGTGAAGCGCGTGTTCCGCGAGCCCGGCGGCGTGCGGCTGGAGGCCGAGAACCCGGCCTACGACCCCATCCGTGGTACCGACATCCGCGTCATCGGAAGGGTCGTCGGGGTGATGCGCGACCTCTAGCGCGGTACCCTTCGGGCGCGAGCCAGGCAGTCGCGGGGCTTCGGCCTCGAGGAAAGTCCGGACACCGCAGAGCAGGGTGCTGGTTAACGGCCAGCCGGGGAAACCCGAGGGAAAGTGCCACAGAAACGAAACCGCCTCGTCGAGTGATCGCGGGGTAAGGGTGAAAAGGTGCGGTAAGAGCGCACCAGCGGTCCGGTGACGGGCCGGCTGGGTAAACCCCACTCGGTGCAAGGCCAAATCGGGGCGTCACGGGTTGCTCGCCCAGTCCCAGGTAGGCCGCATGAGGCGCCCGGCAACGGGCGTCCCAGATGGATGACTGTCCACGACAGAATCCGGCTTACGGCTCGCTGACCCGGGGGTCCCGAAAGGGGCCCCCGGCATGTTTTCGGGGCTAGGACCCGGGTGCAGGCGGCGCGGGATCCGACAGCGGGTCGAGGCCCTCCGCCATTCCCCGGATGAGCCCGGCGGTGATGTGCTCGACCGCCGCGCGCAGGACGTCCACCGAGCCCGGCTCGATGTCGCGGCCCGCATCGCGCGCCGCGACGGCCTCCCCCATGACGGCCGCCGACAGCCGCCGGTCGCGCAGGATGACCTCGACCTGCTGGCCCCGCGCCACGCCCCGCAGGCCGGTGACCTCGGCCCGCTCGTCCAGTTGCCCGAGCCGACCGGTGTCGAGGGCACGTGCCAGCGGGCGCACGTACCGCTGGGCCTCGCTCCGGGCCGTGGTCGCGCTGGGCGGCGGTACGGGAAGATGGGGAGCGTCGGGGGAGTGGTCGCGCAGGCGCGCCGCGATGGCGTCCGTGCGGTCGAGCAGGTGCCGTGCGAGCAGCGGGCAGGGCAGGAACTCGAGATCTGATGGAACGGCGCGTACCGACCGCGGCGGGGGCGCGTCGGCGCTGCGCAGCCAGTCGGCGAGTTCCTCGACCTCGAAGCGGCGGTGCCCCCCGGCGGTGCGATGGCACGGCACGCGCCCGGAGTCGGCCCACAGGCGCACCGTCGGCACGCTCACGCCGAGCATGGCTGCCGCCTCGCTGGTGGTGAGGGTTCGGCGACCCGGTGCGAGCTGGCGCTCGCGCACGCCCAGCCAGCGCCGGGCGGACCGTGCAGGTTGGTCAGTCGTCATCGCGGAACGTGCGACCCCGCGCGTCCACGAGCATTGCGACCACGATGACCACCACCATCAGGATGACGCCGAGAGTCAGCGCGGCGCCGAGGCGCGCACCGGTGGCCGAGGCCACGGCAGTGGCCGCGACCCCGACGACGATGGCGGCGACCCAGGCTGCGAGGTCGACGCGGCTGAATCCCAGCGGCCACATGGCCTGAGGATAGCCCGGGATCAGGCCGCGATGGCCCTGGGCCCTGCCGGCCTCGTGGCGGTGGGCACCACCGACCCCGCGAGTGCCCCGATGGCATCGAGCATCTCGCCGATGGCGGCGCAGGGATCCGACCGCAGCAGCGCGCCCGTGGCCGGCGAGGCGAGGCGCGTGGCCGTGGCCCGTGCCAGGGCCAGGGGCCCCGACTCGGTCGACTCGTGGCGCGAGAGGGCGAACAGCGCCGATGTGACCTGGTCGAGCGCGTGGGCCACCGACATCGGCAGCCGCTCGTCGAGCAGCAGCCCGTCGAGCACGTCGTCGGCGTGGTCCCCGAGGGCACCCGCCGGTGCCGCCGCCACGCGCGCTGCGGCACCCCACGTGGCCCCGGCCGCTGCGGGGTCGTCGCCGGCCACCCGTGCGCAGGCCAGCAGCAGGGCGCTCATCCACGCGCCACGCGGCAGGAAGGTGCCCAGCCGCATCACGTGCCACGTGGCGTCCCGCGGCATGGACCCCTCGAGCAGGCCGCGCACCGCGGCGACCTCGCGCCTCACGGCCAGGGCTGCGCCCCGCGGGTCGAGCGCATTGCCCCCGCCGGACTGCGAGCGCGCCTCGCCTGCCGCGTGTCCGAGCGCCTCGATGACGTCTGCCGGCAGAACCTCGGCGGCCGCGGCCGCGGCCAGGGCTGCGTGCTCCAGGTGCCGCGCCGCCAGCGCGCCGCCAGTGCCGACCGGGGGCACCCGGCCGGCGGGCCCGGCGGCCGCCAGTGCCGAGAAGGCCGCAGCCGGCCCGGCTCCATCACGCGCGGCCAGGGCCCGCGCGCCGAGCAC
>CAZIQQ010000039.1:0-16201 GCA_964541555.1 uncultured Bifidobacterium sp.
GTGAGCCCGGCATCCACGGGCGATTCGATGGGCCCCGTGGTCTGGGTGGCCTGCGCCGGGTCGGGCATCGGCGCGCCGCACGCACCGCAGAAGCGGTCGCCATCGGGGCGCTGGACCCCACATGAGGGGCACATCACCACTGGATACTCCGATCTGGCGTGCTGTCGGACACGGGGCTCCCGTTCGAGGGCGGCCCACTGTAGTCCTGCCCGCACCAACCCTCAAGTAGTGGTTGAGGCCACTTCCCCGCGCCCCTGCGCGCGCACCTTGCCCACGGCGATGCCCACGTAGTTGCCGAAGGTGAGCACCGACAGCCCCACGGCGCACCAGAAGCACACGTCAACCCAGCTGCCCGACACCGCGAGCCCCACCGCGACGCATCCCATGTTGAAGCCCGACGACACCTTGCCGGCGAAGTCGATCTGCATCAGCACGCCACGGCGTGCGAGCCACACGAACCCCGCGATGGTCGCCAGATCGCGGATCAGCACGATCGTGGGCGCGGGCCACGCGAATCTCCCCATCAGCAGCAGGCCGATCAGGCCCACCGCCATCAGCAGCCTGTCCGCCAGGGGGTCCAGCACCCGCCCCAGCGGGGTGCGGGCGTCCAGCAGCGCCGCCAGCCGGCCGTCGAGCAGGTCGGTGATGGCAATGGCGCCGAAGAAGATTCCCAGCGGCCACGACGGGCCATCGGCGACGATGCACCACACCAGCAGCACCGGCAGGCACGCCAGCCGGGTGATGGTGATGGCGTTGGGAAGCCACCTCAGGCGGCGCTTGATGCCACCGCTCACTGCTGCTCCGGTAAATCGGGGCGAGAGGATTTGAACCTCCGACCGCCCGGCCCCCAGCCGGGTGCGCTACCAGACTGCGCCACGCCCCGAAGCGCCGAGGAGACTAGCACGGGGGTCGTGGCCCTCAGCCGCCGGCGAGGCCGAGCCACAGGGACCGGATCTGCTCGGCCGCGCCCTCCAGCGCGATCTCCGACTTCTCGCGCGTGCGGCGCACCTGCACCTCGAGGGGGCCGTCGGGGAGCGTCCTCTTCCCCACCGTCACGCGCAGCGGGCATCCCAGCAGGTCGGCCTCCACGAACTTCTCGCCCGGGCGCAGGCCCGGACGGTCGTCCAGCAGCACCTCGAGCCCGAGGTCGGACAGCTCATCGAGGAGGGTCGCGGCGAAGGCGCCCTGCTCGCTGTCGGCGTCCCCGATCAGCACGATGTGCACGTCGAAGGGCGCGATGCCCGTGGGCCAGATGATGCCGTCGTCGTCGTGCCCCTGCTCGATGGCCGCCATGGCCACGCGGGCAGGCCCGATTCCATACGACCCCATGATGATCACCTGCTCCTGGCCGTTCTCGTCCAGGTAGCGCGCGCCAAGGGGGTCCGAGTACTTCGTGCCGAGCTTGAAGATGTTGCCGATCTCGATCACGGGCACCAGCTCGATGGGCCCGCTGCCGTCCACCGCGTGCTCGCCCTCGAGCACGGTACGGATGTCGGCCGTCTCGGCCTGGAAGTCGCGCCCCAGCATCACACCGCGCAGGTGGAAGCCATCGCGGTTCGCGCCGGTCACGTAGTGGCCGGCCTCGAGCGTGGTGTCGGCGATGATGCGCACCGTGCCGGCGTCGACCCCCACCGGACCCAGCGAACCCGGGTCGGCCCCGAACCACTCGCGGATCTCCTCGGGGTGCGCGGCGCGGTGGGCGCCGATCAGGTGGGCGATCTTCTTCTCGTGCACCTGATGCTCCCCGCGCACGATGGCCAGCACCGGCCCCGAGTCGGACACCAGCACGACGCTCTTCGCCAGGCGCGCGGGGGGAAGCCCCGTGAACCCCGCGAGTTCGTCGATGCTGCCGATACCGGGCGTCGCGAACTCCTCGGGGGCATCCGGGGCCTCGCCGAACTCGGGGTCGGCCGCCACCGACACCGCCAGCTCGACGTTGGCGGCGTACGAACCGCCGGGGCTGCGCGCCACGACGTCCTCGCCGGCGCTGCTCGGCGCCATGTACTCGTGGGCGCCGCTTCCGCCCATCATCCCCACGTCGCTCTCCACCCGGTACCAGACCAGGCCGGAGCGGTCGAAGATGCGCGCGTAGGCGTCGGAGTGGGCCTCGTACGAGCGCTCGAGGCCCGCCTCGTCCGCGTCGAACGAGTAGGAGTCCTTCATCGTGAACTCGCGAACGCGGAGCATGCCGCTCTTCGGGCGGGGCTCGTCGCGCAGCTTCGTCTGGATCTGGTACCAGCTCTGGGGCAGGTCACGGTACGAACGCATCTCGCGGGCGGCATGCCAGGTGACGATCTCCTCGTGGGTCATGCCCAGCACCATCTTGCGGCCGCCGCGGTCCTCGAGCCTGAACTGCTCGGCCAGGCCGTACCTGCCCGTGGCCTCCCAGATCTCAGCCGGGTGCATCACCGGCATCAGCAGCTCCTGCGCGCCGATGCGGTTCATCTCCTCGCGAATGATGGCCTCGACCCGCTGGATGACCCGCAGCCCGATCGGGGTCACGGTGTAGAGCCCGGCGGCCAGCTGGCGCACGAGCCCGGCCCGCACCGACAGCTTGTGACTGATGGCCTCGGCGTCGGCGGGGTCGTCGCGCACGGTTGGCCAGAAGCGGCCCTGCAGGCGCCACGAACCGCGATACGGGGCGGCGGGCATGCCCCAGGCGTCGGACGCGGGCGTCATACGGCGCTCCCGGCCGGTGCGTACCTCGACTCGACGTATTCCTCGACCATCCGGATGAAGTCCTCCGCCAGGGCCGGCCCCTCGAGGGTCGCGACCTTCTCCCCGTCCACGTAGACGGGGGCGCGCGGCTCCTCCCCCGTCCCGGGCAGGCTGATGCCGATGTTGGCCGCGCGGCTCTCGCCGGGGCCGTTCACGATGCACCCCATGACCGCCACGTGCAGGTCCACCACGCCCGGGCGCTCCTCGCGCCACACCGGCATGCGGGCGTCGAGGTGGGCCTGGATGGTCTGTGCCAGCTCCTGGAACACGCTCGACGTCGTGCGGCCGCATCCCGGGCACGCCGTGACCTCGGGGCGGAACGACCGCAGGCCGAGGCTCTGGAGGATGTCCAGGCAGGTGCGCACCTCGAGCGTGCGGTCGCCTCCGGGCTCCGGCGTGAGGCTCGCGCGGATGGTGTCCCCGATTCCCTGCTCGAGCAGCACCGACAGGGCGGCGGTCGTGGCGATGATGCCCTTGTCGCCCATGCCCGCCTCGGTGAGGCCCAGGTGAAGCGGGTAGTCGCACCGATCGGCGAGTGCGCGGTACACCGCGACCATGTCAGGCAGGCGGCTGACCTTGCACGAGATGATGATGTGGTCGTGCGGGAGGCCGATCTCCTCCGCAGCCGCGGCCGACGTGAGCGCACTCGTCACCATGGCCTCGCGCAGGACGTCCTCGGCCGACAGCGGATCGGCCCGGCGTGCGTTCTGCTCCATGAGGGAGTCGAGCAGCTCGGGGTCCAGCGAGCCGGCGTTCACGCCCACGCGCACGGGCTTGCCGTGGTCGATGGCGGCCTCGATCATGGTCGCGAAGTTCCGGTCGTGGCGTGCGCCGCGTCCCACGTTGCCCGGGTTGATGCGGAACTTGGCCAGGGCGTCGGCGGTCTCGGGGAACTCGCGCAGGAGCGTGTGCCCGTTGAAGTGGAAGTCGCCCACGATGGGCACCTCCACCCCGTGGACATCCCGCAGGCGCGCGATCACCTCGGGCACCTTCGCGGCGGCCTCGCGGTTGTTCACCGTGATGCGCACGATCTCCGACCCCGCCGCGGCGAGCTCGGCCACCTGGGCCGCCGTCGCAACGGCGTCCTTCGTGTCGGTGTTGGTCATCGACTGCACCACCACCGGGTTGCCGCCGCCGACGGGGACGTCGCCCACGCGGCAGACCGCGCTGATGCGTCGGGGCGTCTCCACGGGCGGGGAGTGTAGCGGCCGCGCGGCGGCCTACTTGATCTGGAAGCCCTCGCCCGCCAGCTTGCCGATGTCGTTCTGCAGTGCGAACACGAAAACGATGAGGATGACCGCCCAACCCACCATCGCCGACCGCTCGTACACCTTCGTGCTGATGGGCGACCCCTTCAGCTTCTCGAGCACGGCGAACAGGATGTGCCCGCCGTCCAGCGGGAATATCGGCAGCAGGTTGAAGATCGCCAGCACGAGGCTGATGAGGCCGATGAACCGCAGGATCTCCAGCAGCCCGTTGTCGGCCACCTCGTTGTAGACCGCCCCGATGGCCACCACCGAGCCCACCTGGTCGCGGGCCTCCTCGCTGGTGAAGAGCTGGCCGATGCCCTTGGCGTTCTCCTCGATGACGAACCAGGTGAACCGTCCGGCGCTGGTCAGGCCCCCGATGGGGCCCGCCGACACCCTCTCCCCCGCCTCGACCCTGAACTGCACGCCCAGCCGGCCGATGGCCCGGCCGTCCACGCCCTCGGCGCTGCCCAGGATGACCCGGCGGGTCTGCACCGAGCCGTCCTGCCGGTAGCTCACGACCACCGGCTTGCCGGGGTTCGCCTGCAACTCCGCCCGGGCCTTCGCTATTCCTTCGTCGTCGCGCAGGGCGATGCCGTTCACCGACAGCAGGGTGTCGCCGGATGCCATGCCGATCTTCGCCGCCGGACTGCCGGCCGTCACCTGGTCCACCGCACCGGTGAACTGGGCGGTGGGCACGCCGATCCAGAAGACGACGGCGAAGCAGATGAATGCGACCACGAGGTTCACGAAGGGGCCGGCGAAGATGGTGGCCACCTTCTTCCAGGTCTTCGCCGAGTAGTAGGCGCGCGGAACGACCTCCGGGGGCAGTTCCTCGTCGCGCGACATGCCGGTGATCTTCACGTAGCCGCCCAGCGGCAGCCATCCCAGCCCGTACTCGGTCTCACCGCGCCTGAACTTGAGCCACGGCCTGCCGAAGAAGATCGAGAAGCGCTCCACGCGCATGCCGCACCACTTGGCCACCACCATGTGCCCCGCCTCGTGCACCAGCACGAGGAACATGAGGATCAGCACGAAGGCGACGATGTTCCAGCCCAGGCTCATGCGGCGGCTCCGGGAACGCGGGCGGCCACGTCACGGGCGGCGGCGTCGGCATGCAGCACGGCCTCGAGGGTGTCAGCGGGCCCGATCTGCACGTTCTCGAGCGCATGCGCGACGGCCCGCGGGATGTCCATGAACCCCGCGCGGCCATCGAGGAACGCCGCCACGGCCACCTCGTTCGCCGCGTTGAGCACGGCCGGCGCGGTGCCGCCCATCCGACCCGCCTGGCGCGCCAGTCGCAGGCACGGGAAGGCATCCTCGTCGGGGTCCTCGAAGGTCAGTGCCATGCCCGACAGGGGCATCTCGTCGCGCGCCGGGGGCGGCGCGGGCCACCGCAGCGCGTGGCCGATGGGCACCCGCATGTCGGGCGGCCCCATGTGCGCGAGCACGCTGCCGTCGTCCAGCCGCACCATCGCGTGGATGGTGGACTGCGGGTGCACCACCACCTCGATGTCGTCGTAGGGGAGGTCGAACAGGTGATGGGCCTCGATGACCTCGAGCCCCTTGTTCATCATGGAGGCGGAGTCGATGGTGATCTTGGCCCCCATGTCCCAGGTGGGATGCGCCAGGGCGTCGGAGGGGACGACTGCTTCGAGTTCGCTCGCCATGCGTCCCCGGAACGGGCCGCCGGATGCGGTGAGGATGCAGCGCGTCACCCTGCTGCGATCCACGCCCTCGAGCAACTGGAACAGCGCGGAATGCTCGCTGTCGACCGGCACCAGGCCCGCGCCCGTGCGCCCGCGGGCTGCGGCCACCAGGTCGCCGCCGGCCACGAGCGACTCCTTGTTGGCCAGCGCCACGGTGATGCCGCGCTCGATCGCCGCGAGGGTGGGCGGGAGCCCCGCTGCGCCCACGAGCGCGTTCAGCACGATGTCCGGCTGCGCGGCGTCGATGAGGTCGCCGAGGTCCGCCGTGTGCGGCACGGTGCCCCCACCTGCTGCAGCCGAGGTGAATGCGATGCCCCGGGCGCCCGCCTGCGCGCCCATCTCGTCGGCCCGCCGCCCGCATGCCAGGCCCACGCACTCCATGTCGTCGGCGGCGTCGATGACGTCCAGCGCCTGCACGCCGATCGAGCCCGTGGAGCCGAGGATGAGGACGCGCGTCACGGGTCCGAAGGTATCACCGCGACCGGCGTGCACCCGGGGATCGGGGCATGCCCTGACGTCGTCAGGCGACCAGCTCCTGGGCGGTCTCGCAGAATGCCGCCACGAGGTCCGCAGAGGCCTCGAGGTCGCCCGGATCGCAGGTCTCCACGACCTGGTGCACGTAGCGCGTGGGGATCGACACGCACCCGGCCAGGGCGCCGTCCCCTGCCAGCTGGAGCTCGCGGGTGTCGGTGCCGCCCCGGCTCATGATCTCGATCTGCGTGGGGATGCCCCGGTCCCCGGCGATGCGGGCAAGGTGGTCGATCACCACCCGGGGCACGATGACCCCGGAGTCGTAGGCCTTGATCGCGGCCCCATCCCCCACCTTCGTCACCTGCTCATGCGCCTTGGCGCCCGGACCGTCGTTCGCGAGGGTGATGTCGATGGCCAGCCCGATGTCGGGCCGCAGCCGCTGGGCGGCCACGCGGGCCCCGCGCAGGCCGACCTCCTCCTGCGTGGTGGCCACGGCCACCACCTCGCACTCGTGTTCGGCCAGCCGGCGCACGGCCTGGATCATCACGTAGAGCCCCGCACGGTTGTCCAGGCTCTTGCACGTGATGAGATTGCCCAGCCGCGCGAGCGACCGCTCGCGCGTGACGGGGTCGCCCTTGCGCACGATCTCGCGCACCCGGTCGGCCGGCAGCCCCACGTCGATGTAGTGATCGTCCGGCCCCGGCAGCTTCTTGCGCTCCTCCGGGGTCATGATGTGGATGGGCTTCGCCCCCATGACGCCCAGGAGGTCCTCGGAGCCATGCACGATCACCCGCTGAGCCACCTTGGTCTTGGGATCGAACCCACCGAGCGGCACCACCCGGATGTATCCGTCGTCATCGATGTGGGTGACGAGGAAGCCCAGCTCGTCCATGTGGGCGGCCAGCATCACCCGCGGACCGCCGCGGCCGCGGCGAACCGCCGCCACGCTGCCCATGGGATCGACCGAGATCTCGTCCACGTGGGGCTCGAGCTCATTGATGACCACCTCGCGTATGCGCTCCTCGCGCCCGGGGGCGCCGGGGGTCTCGCACAGCCGCGCGAGCAGGTCGAGGTCGAGGCCGTCGGTCGCCATCAGAACACCATCCAGGTCGTGAGGAAGTAGCCCGCGAGGGATGCGAACAGCAGGGAGTCGAAGCGGTCGAGCACGCCACCGTGCCCGCCCAGGATCGTGCCGGAGTCCTTGACGCCCACGTCACGCTTGATCATCGACTCGAACAGATCGCCCACGTACGCGGCGAGGCAGATGGCCAGCCCGATGAGGATGGACTGCCACCAGGAGATCCAGTCCATGTAGAGGCCGGCGAACCACACGGCCGCCGTGCCGCCGATGAGGCCCCCGGCAAAGCCCTCCCATGTCTTGTTCGGAGAGGTGCGGGGGGCGATCTTCCGGCGCCCCCACAGGCGCCCCGAGAAGTACGAGGCGGTGTCGAACACCCACACCCCGACCAGCAGGTTCACGATCGCCCCGGCGCCGTCGGGCAGGTCGCGGGTGAGCACCAGGATTCCCGCCGGCAGGGCGATGTACATGGCCCCCATGAGGATCATTGCGACCCTGCCGGTGATTCCCTCGCGATCCTCCATCGTGAGCGCGGCGATGGCCGACAGGATCAGCCCGGCCGCGAGCGCCAGCAGAAGGGCGCGCTCGGCAGGGGACGCCGCCCACGCGAGCACCACCGCCAGCAGCGCGGTGGCATACCCCGCCCACTGGAGGTGCCTCGGAACCTGGGCGAGCGCATAGAACTCGTAGAGGGCCGCAAGCCCCACCACCAGCGCGAAGGCGGCGAAGACGGGCCCGCCGAAGTAGACGGCCGCGAGGATCACGGCGATGCCCGGGACGGCCACCAGCACGCGACTCATCATCGTGCGCCGAACCTCCTGCTGCGGGCCGAGTACTCGTCGAAGGCGGCACGGAGGTCGTCGGGGCCGAAGTCGGGCCACAGGGCGTCCGAGAACACCAGCTCGGCGTAGGCCGACTGCCAGAGCAGGAAGTTCGAGAGCCGCTGCTCGCCGCTGGTGCGGATGATCAGCTCGGGGTCGCGCATGTCGGGTGCGTACATGAAGCGGCCGAACTCCTCGTCGGGGGCGTCGGGGCCGGCCTCGGCGACGAAGCGCCTGGCAGCGTCCACGATCTCGGCACGGCCACCGTAGTTCATGGCGATGAACAGGCGCATTCGGTCGTGCCGGGCCGTCCGGGCCTCGGCCTCCTCGATCTTCCTTCGCAGGGCCGGATCGAGCTGGCCGAGGCGGCCGACGAAGCGGATGGACACCCCCTCGGCGTCGAGGTCGGGCACCTCCCGGTCGATCAGTTCGGAGAACAGCACCATGAGGTCGTCGACCTCGTCGTCGGGCCGGTTCCAGTTCTCGGTCGAGAACGAGAACACGGTGAGGTCGCGCACGCCCATGTCGCCGGCGGCGCGCACCACGCGGCGCAGGGCCTTGGCTCCGGCCCGGTGACCTGCCGCCGTCGGGAGGCGTCGCCTGCGGGCCCAGCGGCCGTTGCCATCCATGATGATGGCGACCGACTCGGGCACGCCGGCCACCGGCGCGGAGGGCTCATGGGAGGTGCGGGTGCCGAGCGCGGCGCGCGCGGCACGGAGGCGCGACATGAGCGCCATCACACCTCCATGATCTCGGCCTCCTTGCGGGCGAGCATGTCGTCGACCGCCTTCACCTCGGCATCGGTGAGCTTCTGCACCTCGTCCTGCGCGCGCCCGAGGTCGTTCTTCGAGACCTCGCCGTCCTTCTCGGCGCGCTTGAACTCGTTCAGGACGTCCCGCCGAACGTTGCGCACGGCCACGCGGGCCTCCTCCGCCATGCGGTGCGCCACCTTCACGAGCTCCTTGCGGCGCTCCTCGGTGAGCTGCGGCAACGGCAGGCGGATCATGTTGCCGTCGTTGCTCGGGGTGAGCCCCAGGTCCGACTCCATGATGGCCCGCTCGATGTCCTGGATCATCGTCTTGTCGAACGGCTGCACCGTGAGCAGGCGCGCCTCGGGGGCGTGGATCTTCGCGAGCTGGGGCAACGGGGTGGGCGTTCCGTAGGCCTCCACCTGGATGCGGTCGAGCAGCGATGTGGTCGCGCGCCCGGTGCGCAGGGCGGCGAACTCGTTGCCCAGGTTCTTGACGGCGCCCTCCATGCGGCGCCCGGCGTCCTCGATGCGCTCCTTCATGCTGCCTCTCCCCCTCCGGCCCCTGAGGGGCTGCTGACGACCGTGCCCACGCGCTCGCCGTCAAGCAGCCGGCCGAGGTTCGCCTCGTCCTGCATGTTGAACACGAGCAGCGGCAGGTCATTGTCCATGCACAGGGTCAGGGCGGTGGCGTCCATCACGGCCAGTCCGCGCTCGATGACCTCCATGTGCGTGATCTGCGGGATCAGGGTGGCCGACGGATCCTCGCGCGGATCTGCCGTCATCACCCCGTCCACGTTGTTCTTCGCCATCAGGATGCACTCGGCGCCGATCTCAAGGGCCCGCAGGGCCGCGGTGGTGTCGGTGGTGAAGAACGGGTTGCCGGTGCCCGCGGCGAAGATGACGACGCGCTTCTTCTCGAGGTGCCGGATCGCCCGTCGCCTGATGTACGGCTCGGCGACCTCCTGCATGGCGATGGCCGACTGGATGCGCGTGGTGAGGCCCAGCTTCTCGAGGGCGTCCTGGATCGCCAGGGCATTCAGCATCGTGGCGATCATGCCCATGTAGTCGGCGGTGGCCCGGTCCATTCCACTGGCGGCGCCGATGACGCCGCGGAAGATGTTGCCGGCGCCCACGACGACGGCCACCTCGACGTCACGATCGACCGCGCCCTTGACCACGCGCGCGACGCCCGCGATCTGCTCAGGGTCGATGCCGTACCCCTGATCGCCCATCAACGCCTCGCCCGAGAGCTTCAGGAGCACCCGGGACCAGGCGGCTCGCCCGCCCGCCCCCGCAGCGGCGGGGGCGGGATCGGGCTGGTCGCTACTCACCAAGCTGGTAGACCGTGAACCGCCGGATGGTGATGTTCTCGCCGAGCTCCGACGAGGTCTCCGCCCGGAGCTCCTCCATCGTGCGCTGCTTCTTCTCCGTGGCGTCACGGAAGAAGGGCTGCTCCAGCAGGCAGATCTCGCTCAGGTGCTTGGCCAGCTTGCCCTCCACGATCTTCTCGCGGGCGTTCTCGGGCTTGTCCTTGGCCTGCTCGGCGTAGACCTCGCGCTCGCGCTCCTTGTAGTCCTCGGGCACGTCATCGGCCGACACGTACTGCGGCTTCATGGCGGCCACGTTCAGCGCGACGTCGCGGGCGAACTGCTGGAAGCGGTCGGTGCGGGCGACGAAGTCGGTCTCGCAGTTGACCTCCACCAGTACGCCCAGCTGGCCGCCCTGGTGGATGTAGCTGGCCACGGTGCCCTCGTTGGCCTCGCGGCCCGAGCGCTTGGCGGCCGCTGCGAGCCCCTGCTTGCGCAGGAGGGTGGCGGCCTCCTCGAGGTCGCCACCGGTCTCCACGAGCGCCTTCTTGCAGTCCATCATCCCGGCGCCGGTCTTCTCGCGAAGCTCCTTCACCAGCCCTGCGGGGATCTGTGCGGTGCTCATGCCTGGCCCTCCCCTGCGGCGTCCTGCGCCTCGTCTGCGACGGCCTCGGCAACTGCCTCGGTGGCCACGGCGTCGGCCGCGAGCTCGGAGGCAGCGGCCTCGAGCGCGATGTCGGCGACGGCCTCCTGCACCACTTCCCCGGCTGCCATTGCCACTGCGGCGTCGGCCTGCTCGACGGCGGCGATCTCGTCGGCTGCCGGGGCGGAGCCACTGCGCCCCTCACCGCGCGCGGCGCGGGCGGCGTCGGGGTCGCCGGCGGCCTGGGCAGCAGCTGCGGCCGCACGGGCCTCCTCGTACCCGCCCTGCGGGTCGAGGCCGCGGCCCTCGCGGATGCCGTCGGCGATCACCGACAGCACGAGCGAGCACGAGCGGATGGCGTCGTCGTTGCCCGGGATGACGTAGTTGGCCTCGTCCGGGTCGCAGTTGGTGTCGACCAGGCCGATGACCGGAATGCCGAGGCGGTTCGCCTCGCGCACGCCGATGGCCTCCTTCTTCAGGTCGACGATGACCACGGCGTCGGGGCGGCGCTGCATCTCGGCCACGCCGCCCAGGTTGGCCTCGAGCTTCACCAGCTCGGCCTCGGCCGCCAGGCGCTCACGCGTGGGCAGCAGGGCCAGCTGGCCACCGGCCTTCTGCGCACGCAGCTCGTGCAGGCGGCGGATGCGCTGGCTGATGGTCGACCAGTTGGTGAGGAGCCCGCCCAGCCAGCGGTGCGACACGTAGGGCATGCCGGCGCGGATGGCCTGCTCGCGCACGGAGTCCTGGCACTGCTTCTTGGTGCCGACGAACATGACCGAGCCGCCGCGCTCAGACACGTTGCGTGCGAAGTGGTGGGCCTTCTCGAGCAGGTCGAGCGTCTGCTGGAGGTCGATGATGTAGATGCCGCCGCGCTCGCCGAAGATGAAGCGCTTCATCTTGGGATTCCAGCGGCGGGTCTGGTGGCCGAAGTGGACTCCGGACTCCAGCAACTGCTTCATGGTGACGACGGACACGCGTCACGTCTCCTTGTTCGGTTCCATTGGTATTCCCGGGCGCCTCCGGGGGGAACCGACGAAGCCGGTCACCGCCCCCCGGATCCTCGCTCCCGGGGTCGGGTACGCGGATCGGCCCCGTGTGGGGCCAGCGGGGAATACTAGCCAGACCCGGCCGCCCGGGCACGCGCGTCGTCGAGCGCCTGCGCGAGGTCGGCGGGCAGGGGGCTCTCGAAGCGCATGTCATCGCCTGTGACCGGATGCGTGAACCCCAGGCGGTAGGCGTGCAGGAACTGCCTGCCCAGGCCGTGGTCGTGGCGCCCCATCCCGTACACGGGGTCCCCGAGAACCGGGTGCCCGGCGCTCTCCAGGTGCACCCGCACCTGATGGGTGCGGCCGGTCTCGAGCCTCGCCTCGATCAGGGCGAGGGGGCCGATCTCCTCGATGCGCCTGAAGTGCGTGACGGCCTCCCTGCCCCCCACCTGCAGTACCGCCTGCCGGGTGCGGCGCCGGGGATCCCTGCCCAGCGGCCGGTCGACGGTGAGGGCCGGGGGGAACGGGCCATGCACCAGCGCGAGGTAGCGCCTCTCGATCTCGCGGTCGCGCATCATCCTCCCCAGCTGCCGGTGGGTGCGCTCGTCGCGGGCCACCAGCAGCAGCCCCGAGGTGTCGCGGTCGAGGCGATGGACGATGCCCGGGCGCTCCGGGTCATCTCCCCCAGCAATGCCCCCGCCGATGAGCCCGTGCACCAGGGTGCCCGACGAGTGGCCGCGCGAGGGGTGGGTCACCATTCCCGGCGGCTTGTCGACAACCACCAGGTGCTCGTCCGAGAAGACGAGGGGCACCTCGAGGTCCTCCGCCCTGATCTCCCCCACCGGCCCGCGCACTGGCAGCGTGACCTCGATCACGTCGCCGCGGGCCAGCTGATGACGCTTTGGGCGGGCCTCGCCATTCACCAGCACGGCGCCCGACTCGATGAGGCGCTGGGCCTCGGCCCGGCTCTCGATGCCCGGTGCACGGGCCAGCAGCGCGTCCAGGCGCGACCCCGCATCGTCGGAGGTGGCGACGACGCGCAGGGACTGCCCGTCAGTCATCGCCGGCCGAGAAGAGCAACGCGAGCACCAGCAAGAGGGCGCCGGTGGTGACAGCGATGTCGGCGACGTTGAACGGGGGCCATGGGCCGATGGCGATGAAGTCGGTGACTCCATCCCGGCTGATCCTGTCGATGAGGTTCCCGATGCTGCCGCCCAGGAGGAGGCCGCCACCGATCGGCACCAGCCGGTGCTGGCCCGCGTACGCCACCAGCACGATTCCGATGACCCCGATGGCCACCAGGGTGAGCACCGCGATGAGTCCGGTGCTGCCGGAGAACAGGCTGAAGGCGATACCCGTGTTGATGGTGTGGACGAAGTCGATGCCCGGGAGCACATCGACCACCTCGCCACGGGCGATCGTGACCCGCACGATCACCTTCACCAGCTGGTCGAGGATGATCACCGCCAGCGCGATGAGCGCCATCAGCAGATAGCGCTGGCCCGCCTCGCGGCGCATGCGGCGGGCCATCACGTCGGGCAGGGCCTCGTGCGGCGTGCGGCCATGGGGGCTCACGGGAGCGACTCCGACAGCACGCCGAGCGCCGCCTCTATGGCGGCGGGGTCGCCGTCGATCTCGATGAGCTTGCGTGCCCCTGTGGATCCCCTCCTGAGTCGCACCGCCGATGGCCGCACCCCGGCGGCATCGGCGAGGTACGCGCACAGCGCGGCGTTGGACTGCCCCTTGTGGGGCGCGGCGGCGATCTGGATGCGCACGGCACCATCCTGCACGCCCACGGCCACTGTTCGCCGCGATCGGGGCACGGCCTTCACCGTGACCACCACTCCGCCGTCGCGGCGGGTAACCCACTCGGGGGCCCCGCTCAGAAGATCTCCAGCACGCGCACGACGATCGCGTTGGCCACGTACAGGACGATCAGCGCCACGATGGGCGAAAGGTCGAACATGCCCAAGGGCGGTATCACCCTGCGGAACGGCCGCAGGTACCAGTCGGTGCTGTCGTGGAAGAACCTGTACAGCGCCGAGGTCACCCGCCCCACCGGCGCCGACGGCAGCCAGGACAGCAGGATGCGGATCAGCAGCACCACGAGGAACACCGTGAACACCGCGTTCACGTATTCGATCACCAGGTCCACGGACGCCCCTAGAGCTCTGCGGCGCGCGCTGCGGCCGCCGCGACCGCGCCGGCGATCGCATCGCCTGCACCGCGGTCGTCGAGCACCGCCACACCGGCGGCCGTGGTGCCCCCGGGCGATGTCACGCGCGCCTGCAGCGCGGCGGGGTCCTCACCGCCCTCCAGCAGCAGCGCGGTACCCGCCAGCACGCCCTGCACCATCTGGCGGGCGGCGTCGCGCGGCAGCCCGCCATCCACCGCCGCGTCCTCCATGGCGGCCGCGACGTAGGCCACGAACCCGGGGCCTGACCCGCCGATGGCGGTGGCCACGCCGAACAGCGACTCGTCGAGGGTCACGACGGCCCCCAGCGGCTCGAGCAGGTCACGCACCCGGGCGACGCCGCGGGCATCGAGGCCCTCGCACGCCATTGCCACCACGCCACGCCCACCCGCCACGGCGAGGTTGGGCATCAGCCTGACCACCGGGTGGCCGGGCGCGGCCGCCGACAGGCGTTCGAGGGGCCAGCCGGCCGCCACGGACACGAGTACTGACCCCTCGGTCAACCTGGGCAGGAGACCCTCGAGGACCCCGGCGAGATCCTGCGGCTTCACGGCGAGCACCACCACATCACACGCGGCCGCATCACCCGCGACCACCCCGTGCTGGGCGGCGACCTCCGCGGCGCGGCCGGGGGCCTGGTCCTCCACGACCACATGAGCGTGCTGCGCGAGCCCGGCAGACATGGCAGAGCCCATCGCGCCCACGCCCACGACGCCGATGGCGGGGGCAGCGTCGGTCACGGGATCAGTACTGGTTGAAGAAGCCCTTTTCGAGAAGGCGCGCCCGCTCCTCGGCCGACACCTCGACGTTCCTCGGGGTGAGGAGGAACACCTTGTCGGCGATGCGGGACATGCCCCCGTCGAGGGCGTAGGTGAGGCCACTCGCGAAGTCGATGAGTCGCTTCGAGAGGTCCGTGTCGGCGGTCTGCAGGTTGAGGATCACCGGCACCGATGCCTTGAACTTGTCGGCGATCTGCTGGGCGTCGTTGAAGCTGCGCGGCACGATCAGGTTCACCTCGACGCCACGAGCCGACCGCGGGGCGGAGCCCCCGACCGGCCTCAGGTTGCGCGACGGCGACGGGACGCCGGGATCCGAGTAGATGTCGTCGAAATCGTCCGAGCGGGACGCCGAGCGGCGCGATCCGCGATCGCGCGACGAGCGCTCGTCGCGGTGATCATCGTCGCGCACGCGCGCGTTGGTCTCCCGGTCGTGACCCTCGTCGTAGTCGTCGTACTCGTCGTAGTCGTCATATCCGTCGTCGGACATTCCGAAGTACGCGAGGGTCTTCTGCCAGTAATCGTTGATCGCCATCTACGGCTGCTCCATCCGGGTCAGGTCGATGATTCCCCGTCCGACTCGCACCATGGTAGCGCCAGCCTCCACGGCAACCGCGAAATCCTGCGAGGTGCCCATCGAGAGGTCGCGCAGATCGTGGTCGGGCGACCACCGCGAGGCCAGGTCGTCCCTGATGCCGCGAAGCCGCTCGAACCACGGCCGCGATGCCTCGGGGTCGGTCGCGAAGGGCGGCAGGGCCATGAGGCCGCCCACCACCACGCCGGCTGTGGATGCCGCCGCGAGGGCGTCGTCGAGCGCGTCGGCGGCGAAGCCTCCCTTGGTCTCCTCGCCCGCGAGGTTCACCTGCAGCAGCACGCGCACGGGCGCATCGGAACGGCGACCGATCTCCTCGATCAGGGACGTGCGGTCGACCGAGTGGATCAGCCGAACCCGGGGCAGCACGTCCCTCACCTTGCGCGATTGCAGGTGGCCGATGAA
This sequence comes from uncultured Bifidobacterium sp., assembly GCA_964541555.1. Classification (GTDB taxonomy): domain Bacteria; phylum Actinomycetota; class Thermoleophilia; order Miltoncostaeales; family Miltoncostaeaceae; genus SYFI01. The sequence continues at coordinate 15,699 of CAZIQQ010000039.1, forward strand.
GTCGAACGTGATCGCATCGCCCATGGCGTCCTGCTTCGCCAGCAGGTCCTGCAGGCGGTTCTCGCCCACCAGCGTGACCCCGGCGTCCACGAGCGCCGCGGCCTCATCGGCCGCCACGTACTTCCCCGCCAGCACGAGCTCGGCCGAGCCGGGCGGGCGCCCGGACACCCGGCAGGCGTCATCCATGCGCTGCCGCGTCTCGGCCAGCGCCTCGCGCAGCCGGGCGGCGTCGATCACGCCCCCTCCCCGATCCACACGATGCCGGCCTGCCTGCCCGTGGCGGCGCCGTCGCGGCGGTACGAGAAGAAGCGCGACGAATCGCACGACGTGCAGTCCCCCATCACGGAGATCGCATCCGCCCCGACCCCCGCCCCGCGGAGCGCCGCGGTGCACGCGAGCCCGAGGTCGACGGCGTCCCCATTCACCACGTGCGGACCGAACCGGTCCGCCATCGCGTGACGCAGTGTGGCGTCCACCGGATAGCAGCACGGGCCGACCCGCGG
>CAZIQQ010000040.1:0-14779 GCA_964541555.1 uncultured Bifidobacterium sp.
GTGGGGCTCGACGTGCTCGAGAGCATCCGGGCCGACCTCGAGGCCGCCTACGGAGACCGCTTCGACGACTCGGGCACGCTGGCGCCGCTCGTCGCCGAAGGGCGCCTGGGCCGCAAGTCGGGTGGCGGGCTGGTACCCGACGGCGACGGCTCGCCCACGGGAACCGAACCCGTCGTGGCGGCCATCTACTACGCGGCGGCCATGGACGAGGCCAGGCGCCTCGCCGATGAGGGGGTCGCGTCGCCGGAGGACATCGACCTGGCCATGCGCCTGGGCGCAGGCTGGGAGCAGGGGCCTCTGGCCGCCGGCTGACGCCGGTCAGATGACGACCGGCACCGCCCAGTCGGGGTAGATGCCGAATCGCTGGGCCACGGGGGTGAGCACATCGCCCTCGAGCACCTCGATGTCGTCCAGCGACACCTGCGAGGGGTGGTCGGCTCCGGTGGCGCGCGCCAGGCGCGTGATCTCACGGCGCAGGGCGATGATGTACGACGCCGCCCGGGCCGACTTGAGCGTGGGATCGATGCCCCGCTGGCGCCAGCGCGACTGGGTTGCCACGCCGCTCGGGCAGTGGCCCGTGTGACAGCGCTGCGCCTGGATGCAGCCGATCGACATCATCGCCTCGCGGCCCACGTTGACCATGTCCGCGCCCAGGGCGAAGGCCATGATGGCCTCCTCGGGCAGGCCCAGCCGCCCGCTGCCGACCCACGTGACCTCGTGCTGGATGCCCCGCTCCGCGAAGGCGCGAAGCGCGCGTGCCTGCCCGAGCCGGTACGGCAGCCCCACGTGGTCGACGAACGCGAGCGGGCCCGATCCGGTGCCGCCCTCCCCCCCGTCGATGGTGATGAAGTCGACCCCGCGCGAGCCATCCTCCATCAGCCGTGCCAGGTCGTTCCAGAAGGCCACCTCGCCAACGGCCGACTTGATGCCCACCGGCACGCCGGTGGCCTCTGCGATGCGCTCGACCACGTCGAGCAGCTCATCGGCCGACCCGAACTCCGGATTGCGGGGAGGGCTCTCGCACGGCTGACCCACCTCCACCCCGCGGATGGCCGCGATCTCGGGGGTCACCTTCGAGCCCGGCAGCATGCCGCCGACCCCGGGCTTGGCGCCCTGGCTCAGCTTCAGCTCGACGGCGCGGATCGGATGCTCGTGCACCAGTTCCACCAGCCGCGGCAGGTCGAGGCGGCCACGGGAGTCCCGGGCGCCGAACCATCCGCTGCCGAACTGCATCACGAGGTCCCCGCCCTGCAGGTGGTACGGGGTCAGGCCGCCCTCGCCGGTGGTCTGCATGCAGCCCGCGAGCGCCGCCCCGGCGTTGAGCGACTCCACCGCCCGGGCAGAGAGCGCCCCGAACGACATGCCGGAGATGTTCACGACCGACGCGGGTCGGAACGCCTTCTCCCTCTCACGGGGCCCACCCAGCACCTTGGCCGACCGGAGCGGCCAGTCGTCGGGGTCGCCGCCGGGCGGGGGCGGGGCGGGGAACGCGGCGGGACTGATGATGACGTAGCCCGGCGTGCGCTCGAACTCGGCATCGGTGCCGAACGCGAACGACGAGTTCTGGTGCTTGCTGCTGGCGTAGATCCAGCGGCGCGCGTTGCGGCTGAAGGGCCGCTCGTCGTCGTTGCTCGTGACGATGTACTGGCGGAGTTCGGGACCGAATGCCTCGAGCACGTACCGCAGGTGCCCGACCACGGGGAACACCCGGAGGATCGAGTGCCGTCGCTGCAGCACGTCGTAGGCCGCGAGCAGCACGAGAAGGGCGCCGATGCCGATGAGCACCCACCACCCCGCCGCCATGCCGCCTCCCGCGTCGCTTTCACCGCGATCGTGCCCGATCCACCGGACGGGATGCCCGCCGAACCCGCGATAGGCTGCCGCGGTGATCCAGTACGCGCCACACCCCGCGCTGAGCGGCCGCTCGGTGCTCAGCCTCATGAACCACCCCGGCGACGCCGTGCGTCAGGTGCTCGACCTCGCCGATGCGCTCAAGGCATCGCCCGAGTGGCCCCGCGCCCTCGAGGGGAAGAGCGTCGCGCTCATCTTCGAGCAGCCATCCACACGTACCCGCGTCTCGTTCGAGGTGGGCATCGCCCGCCTGGGCGGGCACCCCGTGGTGCTGGCAGGCAGGGACATGCAGCTCGGGCGTGGCGAGACCATCGAGGACACCGCGAAGGTGCTCTCGCGCTTCGTCGACGCGATCGTCATCCGCACCGTGGACCACGCGAAGGTGGTCGCGCTGGCCGAGCACGCCGACGTGCCGGTGATCAACGCCCTTACGCATGACCACCACCCCTGCCAGGGGCTTGCCGACGTCATGACCATCCGCGAGCGCTTCGGCGACCCGGCCGGCATGCGGGCCACGTACGTGGGCGACGGCAACAACTGCTGCCATTCACTCATGGTCGCGGGTGCCCACCTGGGCATGCAGATCGTGGCCGGGTGCCCCGAGGGCTACCTGCCCGACCCCGCGGTGGTGGAGCACGCAGACGCCATCGCCCGGGCGAACGGCGGGTCGGTGGGCGTGGTCACCGACCCCCGGGAGGCCGTGGCCGGCGCACGGGCCGTGTATACCGACGTGTGGGTGTCGATGGGTGATGAGGACGAGGAGGCCGAGCGCCTGCGTGTGTTCTCGCCCTACCGCGTGGATGAGGCGTTGATGGATGCCGCGGCGCCCGACGCCATCGCCCTGCACCCGCTGCCGGCCCACGACGGCCTCGAGATCACGAGGGCCGTGTACCACGGGCCCCGCTCGGCCGTGTGGGACGAGGCCGAGAACCGCCTGCACGTGCAGGCGGCGCTCCTGATGAACATCCTGGGGTAGTCCCGCCCCATGGCGCGGATCCTGTCCGACGACCTCCCGCGCGCCCGCGTCCCGGTGGCCACCTACGCGCTGATGGCGGCCTGGACGGTGATGTGGGTCGTCCAGGCGCTGCGGCCCGACGATGGCAACGTGGTCGACTCGTCCCAGGCGCTCGCCTGCCGCTGGGGCATGGTGCCGGTGCACCTCACGGGCGGCGCCGGGGGCGCCGCCACCGACCCGTGCGTGGCTCTCTCGACCGAGCACTCCGCCTGGCTCGAGGTGCTCACCGCCCAGTTCCTGCACGCGTCGTGGTGGCACCTGCTGGGCAACCTCCTGTTCCTGTGGGTGTTCGGGCCCTCCGTGGAGCAGCGGCTCGGCCGGGTGCGGTTCCTCCCCTTCGCCCTGGCATGCGGCTACGCGGCCTTCGTGGCCGAGGCCCTCATCGATTCGTCGTCGGCGCAGCCGGTCATCGGCGGGTCGGGCGTGGTGGCGGCCGTGCTGGGCGCGTACATCGTGCTGTTCCCACGTGCCCGGCTGCGGGTGGTGCAGCCCACCACGCCGGAGCCCGGGACGCATCGGGGCCTACCGGCCTGGCTGCCCATCGCCGCGTGGATCGCCTACGAGACCATCGCCGCGATCTCGCAGCCGCAGTCGGGCACCGCGCACTGGGTGCACGTGGTGGGGTTCGCGCTGGGCGCGCTGCTGGCATGGCCACTGGCCGCTCGCCCGGCGACCACTCGGCAGTCGGCTCCCGAGTGGGTCCGCGTGGCCATCGCCCGCAACCAGCCCGAGGCCGAGATGATCCAGGGCATCCTGGGCGATGCGGGAATCCCGGCCTACGTACGGCGCATGGCGGGCTTCGACGTGCCCGACTACCTCGCGGGCGGACCTCGCGATGTGATGGTGCCCGGCGACAGGGCCCTCGAGGCCCACGCGCTCATCGACCCGCTCGACGCGGGCGACGGCGCGGATCCCGCCTAGCGGCCCAGCACCACCGGGGCGCGACGCTGGCCGCGCGATCGCCCGGCGTAGATGCCGCCGGCCAGCAGCGCCACGCCGATGATGAGGCACGCGATCAGCGAGATCCACCAGTGGCCGAGGATTGCCGACGCGCCGACCGACGCGAGGTCGCCCGGCGTGCCGGCCTGCGCGAACGACGCCGTGATGGGCGGCACCGCGAGGAACAGCACCAGCGGCACCACGGCGATCACCAGCGAACCGATGCCCAGCACGCGCAGCATGCGCGGACGGTCACCCGACGCCCACAGCGCGAGCACGCCCAGCAGCACGGCGCCCAGCGCAACCCAGAGGGGGAGCCACATCAGCGTGCCGGCGGCCCCGGCCACGGTCGAGGCGGCGGGCGGGACATCGCCCTTCTGCACGGTGACCGTCAGATCGGCGTCAGGGGGTATCGCCTTGACCAGCGCCGGGTTGACCTGCTGCACCTTCGCGACCGCGATCGGGCGCAACGCCGAGAAGTCGATGGTGATGGGGCCGTTGGGCGCCGCCTCGTAGGCCTGCCGGGCGTCCTCGAGGGCGGGCCCGACGATCTCCGGGAACTGCGCGTCCTCGATGACCGCGGTGATCTGCGTGGATATCTGCTCGCGTGCGCTCGGGGTGAGGTCGTACCCCTTCGACGCCGCGTACGAGGTCACCGAGTCGAGCAGCGCCGCAGTCGTCGCCTGCGCGCCCTCCGGGCTCTGGATCGTCTGCGCCGCCACGCTGGCGAAGCCGCTCGCGCTGGTGACGCGCCCCGTGGTGGTCCACACGAAGACGGCGGCGAACCAGGCGACGATGGCGAGGGCGGCGGCAACGGCGGCCGCTGCCCGACGGGGACCTGACCTGCGGTTCGCTGACCTTCGCACCCCGTGAACCAGACCAGCCGGATGCACCGGTGTCAAGCAACCGAGCAACAAGTGGTGGATAGCCATAGCATCGGGTCATGAACCGTTTCGGGGCAGCACTCAGCACGGATGCCAATGCGGGCACTGCGGCGCGGCAGGCATGCGCCTCGGTGAAGTCGGCGCTCGGCGACGACCCGCCGGACCTCGCCGTGGTGTTCGCCACGCCGGACCTCATGGCCAACGCCGCCGGCATCGGCGCGATCATCGCCCGGGAACTCGGGCCCCGGGTGCTGCTGGGGTGCACGGCCGAGGCCGTGATCGGGACGGGCCGCGAGGTCGAGTCTCCACCCGGGTTGTCGCTGTGGGCAGCCCGCCTGCCCGGAGTCGCCGTGGAGCCCTTCGCCCTCGAGCCGGCGGTCGCGCCGGACGGCGGTGCGGTCATGGCCGGGTGGCCGCCGCATGTGGAACCGGCCGCCCCGGGGGGCCTCGGCACCGATGACGCGGTGATCCTGCTGGCCGACCCCTTCACGTTCCCGCCCGAGGCCCTGGCCGATGCCGACGGCGGGCCCACTGCCCGCACGATCATCGGGGGCATGGCATCGGGGGGAACCGGGCCGGGGCAGCACCGGCTGATCCTGGACGACCGCGTGATGACATCGGGCGCCGTCGGCGTCGTGGTGCCCGGTGCGCTGGCGGTGGTCTCGCAGGGCTGCCGGCCGGTGGGCCCGGAGATGACCATCACGGCATGCGGGGACGGCGTCATCCTCACGCTTGCCGGACGCCCGGCACTCGAGCGGGTGCGGGAGGTGGTCGACGCCCTTCCGGCCGACGAGCGGGAGATGGCGGAGCAGGGGGTGCTGGCGGGACTCGTGGTGGATGGCAACAAGCCGGTCCTCGAGCAGGGCGACTTCCTCATCCGCGGAATCCTCGGGGGGGACCCCCAGACCGGCGCGATCGCCGTTGGCGAGCAGGTGCGGGTGGGCCAGGTGATGCGCCTCCAGGTACGTGACCACCGCTCGGCCGACACCGACCTGCGCCAGGCCCTCATCGCCCCGGCAGCCGCGGGCGCCGGCGGCGCACTGCTGTTCACGTGCAACGGCAGGGGCACGCGGATGTTCCCCGGGCCGCACCACGACGCGCGGGCCATCGCGGACGTGCTCGGCGACATCCCGCTCGCAGGGCTCTTCTGCAACGGGGAGATCGGGCCTGTCGGCGGCAGGGCCCACATGCACGGATTCACGGCCACGATGGCTGTATTTACATCTATTGACACATGTAACTGACATGTGAGATAAGCCCGGTGACAACGAGCCGGAGCCATGTGATGATCGAGCAGCCCACCACCCCCGACGTGCCCGCACCCGCCCCTGCGCCCACCGCGCAGGACACCCCGCGCGGTGGGGTGGCCGAGGGCATCTTCGCCGAGGTCGAGAGGATGACGGCGGGGGGCGCGATGTCGAAGAGCGACGCCTTCGAGGACATCTCGCGTCGCACGGGCCGGCGCGCCGGGACCGTTGCCGCCAACTACTACCGCATCGCCCGCAAGCGCGGCGTTGCCCTGGAGCCCCGCGTGCGACGCGGGGCCGCGCAGCCGAAGGCCCAGGGGTCGAAGGGGGCCGGGGACGCCGAGGCCGTCATCCGCCGCCTCGAGGATGCGGTCAAGGAACTCGCCACGCTGATGCGGTCGCAGGATGCCGAGCTCGCGCGCCTGCGCGAGCAGGCCGATCAGTTCGACCAGCTCAAGGCCATCATCGCCCGCAACGCCTAGTCCATGCGCACGGGGCGCTTGTCGCCCGACCCCGCCCGCAGCACCCCGGGCACCTCGTCGAGCGTGATCTCGGCGCCGATCAGATCGTCGTAGGGGGCGTCCCCCGCCTCGAGGTGTGAAAGCGCCTCGCGCACGGCCGCGGGGGTGTGGTGGTAACTGCCGCGGATGGCCAGCTCGCCGTAGTGCAGCGGGAAGGTGGGCAGCGTCACCGTGGTGCCCGGGGCGCACCCGCCGTACAGCAGCACCTCGCCCCCGGGACGCGCGATGGCCACGGCCGACTCCCATGCCGCGGGCCGTCCCACCGCCTCCACGACGGCGTCAGGCCCCCGCCCGTCGCCGTGTGCCATGCGAAGGGCGTCAACCGATTCGGGGTCGCGGGGCGCATCCATGGCGCGCGAGGCGCCGAACCGCAGGCCGCGCTCGCGACGCGCCGCGTGCGGGTCGCACAGCGTGACCCGGCAGCCCCTCGCGGCGAGGAGGCCCGTGATGAGCGTGCCCTGCACCCCGCCGCCCAGCACGACCACCTCGTCGCCCGGGCCTGCCTCCACCCTCTCGACACCGCGCACGGCGCACGCGAGCGGCTCGACCATGGCGGCCCTGGCCGGTGAGAGGCCCGATGGCAGCGGCAGCATGTTGCGCTCGACGATGCGGGCGGGCACCCGCAGGTACTCGGCGAACGCGCCGGACAGGTAGACGATCGACTCGCACAGCGACGGCCGGCCGCGGCGGCACGGCGGGCACCCGCCGCAGGGAGCCGAGTTGGCCACGACGACGGCATCGCCCTCCCGCACCCCGTGGGCCCCCTCGCCCACCGCGACGACCACGCCACATGCCTCGTGGCCCAACGGCGCGGGTGGCGGCGGCAGCGCGGGGTGGTGCCCCTGGCGCAGCATCTTGGCGTCGGTCGCGCATGTGAGCGCGCGGGTGACCCGCAGTACGACCTCGCCCGCGCCGGGGTCGGGCACCGGCACCTCCTCGAGGCGTACGTCATCGGGGCCGTGGAGCACGAGGGCGCGCATGGCGGGCGACGGTACCAGCCGGGTACCCTGCGCCCCCATGAGCGAGCCCGCCCCGAGCACCCTGCACGCGCGCTACCCGGAGCACCTGCGCCAGCGCGTCGACGACTACCTCGGCGGGCTGTGGTTCGGTGCATCGGACGAACGCGAGGTCGCCGAGGCGGCGGGCACGGAGGGGCTCGCCGAGGCCATGCGCTACTCGCTGCTGGCGGGGGGCAAGCGAATCCGCCCGGTGCTCGCGCTGGCGACCGCAGAGGCGCTCGGCCGCGAGCCGGACGAGATCATGCCGTCGGCGGCGGCGATCGAACTGGTGCACACCTACTCGTTGATCCACGACGACCTGCCCGCGATGGACGACGACGACCTTCGGCGCGGGATGCCCACGTGCCACGTGGTGCACGGGGAGGACGTGGCAATCCTCGCGGGCGACGCCCTGTTCGCCGAGGCCGTGCGCCTGGTGTGCGAGGAGCAGGGCGGCGGCCCCGCGGTGCAGGTGGGCGTGCTGCGCGAGATCAGCCGCGCCACCGGGGTGACCGGCATGGTCGGGGGGCAGTACCTCGACCTCAAGGGCGCGGGCGCGGGCGGGGCCGAGGCGCTGGCGGCGATGCATGCGCTCAAGACCGGCCGCCTCATGGCCGTGTCGGTGCACGTGGCCCTGGTGCTCGCGCCGCCACCGCCCGAGGACGACGCCGTCTACCGCGCCTTCGCGCGCGAGCTCGGCCTGCTCTTCCAGATCGTCGACGACATCCTCGACGTCGCGGGCTCCGAGGAGGAGCTCGGGAAGGCCGTGGGCGCCGACGAGCGCATGGGCAAGGTCACCTACACCAGCCTTCACGGCATGGACCGGGCGCGCGAGCTGGCCGCGGAGTCCCATGCACGTGCCATGGCGCTTCTCGACCGGCTGCCCGGCCCGGTGGACGACCTGGCGGCGATCGCCGACACGGCCTTCGCCCGGCAGAGCTAGGCGGGCTCGCGGGAGCGCCCGTGGCATGCCGCCGGTGCGTTCATTACCGTTACCGGCGTTAAACCCCGCACACCTGATGAGGAGCCGCTGGTGCCACGACGCCCGCTTTCGCTGGAGCTCGGCATGGCCACGTACATCGCGAAGAAGAAGCTGCTCCAGCGGAAGGAGCGCTTTCCCTTCACCCTCATGCTCGAACCCCTCGAGCTGTGCAACCTGGCGTGCACCGGCTGCGGGCGCATCCAGGAGTACAAGGACGTCTTCCACAAGCGGCTGACCGTGGAGCAGTGCCTGAGCGTGGCCGAGGAGTGCGGCGCGCCGATCGTGAACATCCCGGGCGGCGAGCCGCTCATCCACAAGCAGATCGACGAGATCGTCCACGGCATCATCGACCAGGGCCGCTTCGTGTACCTCTGCACGAACGGCATCCTCATGAACAAGGCGTTCGGGCGCATCGAGCCCACCAAGCGCTTCGCCTTCGTCGTGCACATCGACGGCATGGAGTCGGTGCACGACCACGCCGTCGACCGGCAGGGCGTGTTCAGGAAGGCCACCGGGCACATGCGCGAGGCCATCGAGCGCGGCTACCGCGTGTGCACCAACACCACGATCTTCCGCGGCACGCCCGCCGACGAGTACGTGGAGCTGTTCACCTACCTCAAGGACATGGGCGTGGAGGGCTGCATCACCTCGCCCGGGTACGACTACGAGTCGGTCACCCACGACCGCGAGCAGTTCCTCGCGCGCACCGAGGCCCAGGAGCTCTACGCAGAGGTGCACAGGCGCTGCGAGGGGCTCGACATCCCCTTCTACAACAACCCCCTGTTCCATGAGTTCCTGCAGGGCAAGCGCGAGTACCAGTGCTCGGCCTGGAGCATGCCCACCTACACCGTCGAGGGCTGGCGCTCCCCCTGCTACCTGCTCGCCGACAAGCACGTGGACAGCATCAAGGAGCTGTTCGAGGGCACCGACTGGGAGAAGTACGGGACCGACCGCGACCCCCGGTGCGCGAACTGCCTCATGCACTGCGGATACGAGGCCACGACGATCCTCGACGCAATGTCCAGCCCGAAGGACCTCCTCGCGCTCGCGCGCGGGTGAGCAGGGGGTCCGGGGGCGGTGGGTCGCGGCGTGGTCGCGCTGATGTGCGCCGTCGCTGCGGAGGAGCGCATGCTGAGGCGCTTCGCCGGACCCGGCGTGCGGGTGATCGCCACGGGAATGGGTCCGGGCCCGGCCGAGCGCACCGCCATGCAGGCGATCGACGATGGCGCGACCGCCGCCATCTCGGTGGGGTTCTGCGGGGCGCTCGACCCGTCGCTGGACCGCGGTGACCTGGTGATACCCGTGACCGTGCGCGACGCAGCGACCGGCGAGGCCTGGGCCTGCGACGCAACACTCTCGCGCGGCGCAGGAGCGCAGGGCGGCACGCTGGTGACCACCGACCACGTGGTGTCCGACCCGGCCGGGCGCCTGGCGCTTGGCGGCATTGCCGTCGACATGGAGAGCGCCGGTACCGCGCGGGCATGCGCCCGCGCGGGCATCCCGTTCGCGGCCATCCGCGCCGTGACCGACCGGGCCGGCGACGTGCTGCCCGACCTGGGCGGCGTGGTGGACGAGCAGGGCGATGTGCACGCGCTGCGCGTGCTCGGCCGGATGGCCCGTCATCCGTCCGACGTGACGGCCTGGATGGGCCTGGCACGCGGCGCGCGTGCAGCGCGGCGCGGCCTGGTGCCCGCCGTGGCGGCAGCCCTGGCGGACGCGGCGTGACGCGCGCGCTCGTGACCGGGGCAACCGGGTTCATCGGGTCGCACGTGGCCCTGCACCTGCGCGACGCCGGATACGAGGTGCGCGGCCTCGTGCGGCCGGGTGGCGCGCCGGCGTCGGCACTGCCCGAGGGCGTCGAGCCCGTGCCGGGCGACGTGCGCGACCCCGACGCCATGCGCCGCGCCGCAGAGGGCAGCGACGTGATCTTCCACGTGGCGGCCGTCTACGCGCTCGGGCGCAGGCAGGCCGCCCGCGTGAGGTCGGTGAACGTGGACGGCACCGCCGTGGTCATCGGCGCCGCGCGCCGGGCCGGGGCGCGGCTGGTGCACACGTCGTCGGTGGCCACCGTGGGGATTCCCGGGGACGGCACCCACGGCGACGAGGAGACCCACCAGCCGATATCCCAGGTGATCGGTGCCTACAAGCGCTCGAAGGTGGAGGCCGAGTCGCTGGTGCGCCGCGCCGCGGCGACGGGGCTCGAGGCCTACGTGGTCAACCCCAGCGCGCCCATCGGCCCGGGCGACCGCCGCCCCACCCCCACCGGGCGGCTCATCGCCGACGCGCTGACCGGGCGCCTGCCGGCGTACGTGGACACCGGGCTCAACATCGTGGACGTGCGGGATGTCGCCGCAGGGCACCTGCTGGCCCTTGAGAACGGCAGGCCGGGGCGGCGTTACATCCTCGGGAACGCGTGGGGCAACATGTCGCTGCGGCAGGTCCTCGAACTGGTGCACCGGGTGGGAGGCCCTCCCCCGCCGACGCGGCGCATCCCCCACGCTGTGGCGATCGCCGCGGCGGCGGCCGACGAGTTCGTGGAGGGACGCATCCTCAGGCGCGAGCCCCGGGCGCCGCTCGACGGCGCGCTCATCGCGCGCAAGCGCATGTTCTTCTCGCCGCAGCGCGCCATCCGCGAACTGGGCCTGCCGCAGTCGGACCTCACCGCCGCCATGCGCGACGCCGCCGAGTGGTTCCTCTCGGCCGGCGCGAGGCGGGGGACGGTGGCCGCATGACCAGCAGCATCACCGGGGGCGGACTGCGCGCCGCCGCGAGGATGGCCGCGGACCGCGGCGCCCAGCACCTGCGTGACCTGCAGGACCCGGACGGCTTCTGGTGGGGTGAGCTGGAGTCGAACGCATCCATCACCGCCGAGCAGCTCTTCCTGCTCGAGGCCCTCGGGCGCGCCACCGAGCAGGACCGTCACGAGATCGCAGCCGAGCTCTTGGCCACCCAGTGCGCCGACGGGGGCTGGGCCGTGTGGCATGGCGGCCCCGGCGACCTCAGCGTGAGCGTCGAGGCCTGGTACGCCCTGAGGCTCGCGGGGATCCCAGCCGATGCCGAGCCCATGCGGCGTGCCCAGGCGCGCATCCTCGAGTTGGGCGGGGCCAACAAGGCACGATTCTTCACGCGGCTGTGGCTGGCCGTGCTGGGCAAGTACCCGTGGGATGCCCTGCCCGCCGCACCGCCCGAGCTCATGCTCATGCCGCCCAGGGCGCCGATCTCCGTGTACCGGTTCGCCTCGTGGGCACGCGGCACATTCGTGCCGATGCTCGTGGTGCTGTCGCGCAACCCCACATTCATGCAGCGCCCCTCGGTGGAGGACATCTTCGCCGAGGCGCCCGGCAGCGTGGAGGGCCCGGCGCCGCGGTCGCCCGGCCCGCTCACCCGGTGGATGGGCCGGCTCATGCCACTGGCGCGCCTGTACAACCGCCACCCGATCGCCCCGATCCGGCGCGCGTCGGAACGCCGCATCCGGGACTGGATCCTCGACCGGCAGGAGGCCGACGGGTCCTGGGCCGGCATTCAGCCGCCGTGGGTCTACTCGATCATCGCGCTGCACGTGATGGGCATGCCGCTCGACCACCCGGTGATCGAGCGCGCGCTCGACGGGTTCTCGACCTTCGCGCTTCGCAGGGACGGACGCCTGCGCATCCAGTCGTGCATCTCGCCGGTGTGGGACACCTGCCTGGCGGCCATCGCCCTGCACGACTCGGGCACCGCCGGCGACGACGACGCGGTCGAGCGCGCCCGCGACTGGCTGCTGGCGCGCGAGATCACCCGGGAGGGCGACTGGCGACGCATTCCGCGGCGCGGGGAGGCCGGCGGCTGGGCCTTCGAGTTCCACAACGAGTGGTACCCCGACACCGACGACACGGCCGAGGTGCTGATCTCCCTCATCAGGTCGGGCGTGTCACCCGACGACGGCGTGGTGCGGCGGGGCGTGGAGTGGCTTCTGGCCATGCAGAGCGAGGGTGGCGGCTGGGGCGCCTTCGACGTCGACAACACCAGCCGCCTGGTGGGGCAGTTCCCCGTGTGCGACTTCGGCGAGGTCATCGACCCGCCCACCGAGGACGTGACCGCGCACGTACTCGAGGCGCTCGTCGAGTGCGGCGTGCCGCCCGGCCATCCGGCGGTGCGCGCCGGGCTGCTCTACCTGCGGCGCACGCAGCGCGACGACGGCTCGTGGTGGGGGCGCTGGGGCGTCAACCACATCTACGGCACCGGGGCGGTGCTGCCGGCGCTCGCCGCGTGCGGCGTCGACATGCGCGAGCCGTGGGTGCAGCGCGCCGTCGAGTGGCTCGCCGGATGCCAGAACGAGGACGGCGGCTGGGGCGAGGACATCGAGAGCTACCGCGACCCGGCGCTCGCGGGAACAGGGCCGTCCACGGCGTCGCAGACGGCCTGGGCGCTCATCGGGCTCATGGCCGCCGACCCCGGGCACCCCGCGCTGGAGGCCGGCATCGCCTGGCTGGTGCGTGAGCAGTCGGCGGACGGCAGCTGGGAGGAGGACGCCTTCACGGGCACCGGCTTCCCCCTCGACTTCATGATCAAGTACCACTACTACCGGCTCTACTTCCCCGTGATGGCCCTCGGCCGGTACGCGGGGTGAGCAGGGGCCGGGCGCAGGTGCAGGCCGAGGACATCGCCCGGCAGCATGACGAGAACTTCCCCGTGGCGTTCCTGCTCGCGCCGCGCGACGTGCGTGCGGACATGCGCGCCATCTACGCCTACTGCCGGGTCACCGATGACATCGGCGATGCCGGGGTGGCCACGCACGGCGAGCGCCTCGAGGCGCTCGCCGCCTGGGAGCAGGGGCTCGTGCGCGCGATGGACGGCCACGGCGACGACCCGGTGCTCGTGGCCGTGGCGGGCGTGATCCGGCGCCGGCGCCTGCCGATCGAGCAGTTCACACGCCTCATCGAGGCCAACCGCATGGACCAGCGCATCTCGCGCTGGGAATCGCACGAGGACCTCCTGCACTACTGCGCGCACTCCGCGACCCCGGTCGGGCGCATGGTGCTGGGCGTGCTCGGCATCGACGACGCCCGCCGCGTCGCCCTGTCGGACGCCACATGCGAGGGCCTGCAGCTGGTGAACTTCTGGCAGGACGTGCGCCGCGACCTCGAGGAGCGCGACCGCGTGTACCTGCCGCGTGAGGACATGCGCCTGTTCGGCGTGGAGGTCGACGATCTGCGCGCGCGCACGGCGTCGCCGGCGCTGCGCGAGTTGATGCGCATGGAGGTCGGGCGCGCACGGGCGCTGCTGGTGGAGGGCGCGCCGCTTCGGGGCATGGTCCCGCGCAGGGCGCGCCTGGACATCGGCATGTTCACGGCCGGGGGGCTGTGGGTGTGCGACTCCATCGCAGGCCAGGACTACGACACCATCGCCGCGCGCCCGGCGCCAGGCGCGCGCGGCCGGGCGGGCATGGCGGCCGGCGTGGTGTGGCGCATGTTGAGAGGCGGCGGCGCGTGACCATCGACGAGGCCTACGACCGCTGCACGCAGATCACCCGCGCCGAGGCCCGCAACTTCTACTTCGGCTTCATCCTGCTGCCGCGCGAGCGCCGCCGCGGCATCCACGCCCTCTACGCCTTCAGCCGCCTCTGCGACGACTCGGTCGACGGCGCGGAGGGCGACACCGAGAAGGCTGCCGCGGTCAGCGCCCGGCGCGCCGACGTGGAGCGCGTGTACTCGGGGGCCGTGCCCGCAGACGACCCGGTGCTCGTGGCCCTGGCCGATGCCGTGCGCCGCTTCGGGATACCCCGGGGCCCGATGGACGCCCTCGTTGACGGGGTCGAGATGGATCTCGACACCCACCGCTACGCCGACTGGCCGTCGCTCAAGACCTACTGCGACCGGGTGGCCGGCGCCGTGGGGGTGCTCTCGCTGCACGTGTTCGGCTTCCGCGATCCGTCCGCGGTGCGGCGCGCCGAGGACCTCGGGGTGGCCATGCAGGTGGTCAACATCATGCGCGACGTGCAGGAGGACGCCCAGCGGGACCGCATCTACCTGCCGGCCGATGAGATGGCCGCGCGGGGGGTGTCGGGTGACGACATCCTCGGCGACCGCATGACCGAGGGCATGCGGTCGCTCATGCGCCAGCAGGCGGACCGCGCCCACGAGTACTTCGCGAGCGGGCGCATGCTGCTGCCGCTGCTCGACCTGCGGGCCCGCATGTGCGTGCAGATGCTGGCCGCCCTGTACGGGGACATCCTCTCGCGCATCGAGGACCGCGACTTCGACTACACGCTCGGACGCGTGTCCCTGCCGGGGCGCCGCAAGGCGACGCTGATGCTCGGCTCCATCGTCCGCGCCATCACCACGCGGGGCCGCTGACCGTGCG
>CAZIQQ010000040.1:14879-16136 GCA_964541555.1 uncultured Bifidobacterium sp.
ATCCAGCCCTCCCTGCACGTCGACGTGCGCGACCGCGCCGGGGTGCACGGGGTGCTGACGTCGCGGCGGCTGCCGCCGCCACTCCACATGGGCCCCTCGTTCGCGCGCTACGGGCTGCTGTCGCGGGGCGAGCGCGTGCGGGCGCTGAGGGCGCTCGGCGCCATCGCGGCGCTTGGGAATGACGGGCGGGCGGGCCTCGATGACGTCTCGTTCGGGGAATGGCTGCGCGCCCACGGCCAGCGCGACGCCGCCATCGAGCGCTTCTGGGACGTCGTGGTGCTGCCCACCTGCAACGACCGCTCCGACCGCGTATCGGCCGCGCTGGCGTCGTTCGTCATCACCGAGGGCCTCATGCGCACCCGTGGGGGCGCGGCGATCGGCTGGTCGCTCGTGGGCCTCTCGCACCTGGTGGACGCACCGGCGCGGTGGCATCTGCTGCGGGCCGGTGGAACCGTCATCACGGGCGAGGCCGTGGTCACGGCGGACGCCCGTGGGGTGACCCTGGGAGACGGGCGTCGCATCGACGCCGATGCGGTCGTGCTGGCACTGCCCCCCGGGCGCGCCCACGCAGCATGCCCCGGCGCCCTGCCCGTGCACCCCGACCTCGGTGAGTCGCCCATCGTCAACGTGCACCTCTGGTACGACCGGCCCGTGCTCGACCGCCCGGTGCTCGCCGTCGTCGACAGCCCCGTGCAGTGGATGTTCGATCGCACCGCCATCACCGGGAGGGGCGCACCGGGACAGCACATCGCCCTCTCGCTCTCGGCCGCCCGCGCCGAGATGGGCGTACCGCGGGGCGATCTGGCCGAGGCCATGGACCGGGAGGTGCGCGAGATCCTGCCCGGCGGGCACGGGGCGTCACTGCAGGAGTGGGCCGTGGTCAAGGACGCGCGGGCCACCTTCGCGCCGTCGCCGGGGCAGGCCTCCCGGCGCCCGGGCGCGCGCACGCCCGTGGAGGGCGTGGTGCTGGCCGGCAACTGGACCTCCACGGGCTGGCCCGCGACCATGGAGGGAGCCGTGCGCAGCGGCCTCGCGGCGGTGGCCGAACTCGCGGCGCAGATGACGGCGGCGCCCGGCTGATGCGCGCCATCCGGGGGCACGGCGATTCCCCACCCCCCGGCATGACGAACCTGCTCGTGCGTGCCACGGCGGTCGCCTATCCTCCCGCCGTCGCAGTCACGGTGCCCGGCACGGGCCGGCACCTCTTCGCCGGCAGGACCCCATGAACACTCGAACGCGCACGCCCTCGAACACGCC
>CAZIQQ010000041.1:0-8532 GCA_964541555.1 uncultured Bifidobacterium sp.
GGTGACAGTCACCTGACTCGAACTACGCGCCGACGGTCGCCAGTACCTCGTCCATCGAGGTGAAGTGGCGCTTGAACTCCATGGTCTGGGTGGGCATGCCCAGCGCCAGGCCGATGAGCTGCGGCAGGTGAAGCACAGGCATGGAGTACTCCTCGCCCATCAGCTGCTCGGTCTTGCGCTGGTATGCGTCCATGGCCAGGTGGCACAGCGGGCACGGGGTGACCATGACCTGCGCACCGGCGTCACGCGCACCCGAGAGGGCCACGTGGCTCTCCTTCAGCGCGACCTCCTCGCGGGCGAGGATGATCGGGAAGCCGCAGCAGCGGGTCTTGCCGTCGTAGTCGGCCACCTCGCCGCCGAGGGCCGTGATGAGGCGCTCGAGCGACTGCGGGCGGTCCGGGTCCTCGAAGCCCATCACCGACGACGGCCTGAGCAGCTGGCAGCCGTAGTAGGGGGCCACCTTCAGGCCGTTGAGGCCCCGGGGTCCGCGCTGCTCCAGCAGCGACAGGCCCTCCTCGGTGGCTAGGTACCACAGCAGGTGGGTGACGTCGATGGTGCCCTGGTACGGGCGCGCACCGGCCTTCACCAGCTCGCCGTTCACCTGCTCGAGCAGGCGAGGGTCCTCCTTCACCATCTTGTTCGCGCGACGCAGGTTGAGCGTGCACACGTTGCAGATGGTGAGGATGTCGGCACCCATCTCCTCCGCCTCCGACAGGATGCGGACGTTGAGCGTGAGGTACAGGTTGGGCTTGGCCTCGGCGATGTCGCCGGCGCCGCAGCAGGTTGCCTGCGGCATGGGCAGCAGCTCGATGTCGAGGAGCGGCGCAAGGGCCTTCGTCGTGGCGTTGAGCTCCTTCGAGCTGAACTCGGCCACGCAGCCGGGGTAGTACGCGAACTGACGCGGCACTAGATCGTCTCCTTGACGTTCTTGATGAGCTTGGTGACCTGGTCGCGGTTCTTCACCTTGTGGGTGAGCGGCGACGCAGGCAGCTTGCCCTTCTGCAGCATGCGCAGGGCCAGCGGGGCGTTGAACGCGCCACCGACCGGGTCGGTGAAGCCACCCACCAGCTGCTCGTTCAGCTTGCCGCCGGTGCGCATGGAGATGAGGAAGGCCTTGGCGTGGCGTGCGCCCTTGTCCTTCGTGACCTTCTCCTGGAACGCGATGGCGCCGAGCTTCTCGATGGCGTCACGCGGGTCCACGCCCTTCGGGCAGCGCTCGTTGCAGAACATGCAGCGGGTGCAGTCCCACACGCCGTGCTCGCCCGAGTACAGCTTGGCGCGGTTCTTGCGCTGCGCGTCGCGCTCGTCGGCGGCGAAGCGGTAGCCCCACGCGAAGGCGGCCGGCCCGACGAACTCGGGGTCGGCGGCCAGCGAGTTGCACTCCGAGTAGCAGGCGGCGCACAGGATGCATGCGCTCTCCTTGGCCACCTTCTCCATCGCGGCCTTGGGCACCAGGCGCTCCTTCTCGGGCGCCGGGCCGTCGGGGATGAGGAACGGCTTGACGGCCTTGAACTTCTCCCAGAACGGCGTCATGTCGACGACCAGGTCCTTGATGGGCGCGAAGTTGCCGATGGGGTCAACCTGCACCATCGCGGATCCGCTCTCGGCCTTGGCCTCCTCGACCTGCGTCATGCAGGCGAGCACGGTCTTGCCGTTCACCTTGCAGGCACACGAGCCGCAGATGGCCGACCGGCAGGAATAACGCACGGACAGCGTGCCGTCCTGCTCGTTCTGGATGCGCAGCAGCGCGTCCAGGATGGTCGTCTTCTCCTCGTGGTCGAGGTTGAAGTCCTGGTGGTACGACTCGGTCTCGCCCGAGTCGGGCTGGTACCGGAAGACGCGGAACGTCGTGCTCGCCATCAGTAGGACCTCACCTGGGGCTCGTACTTGGTCATCGTCACCGGCGAGTAGTCGAGGCGGATCTCGCCGTCGTCGAGGTACGCCAGGGTGTGCTTCATCCAGTTCTCGTCGTCACGGTCCGGGAAGTCGGTGCGCGAGTGCGCACCCCGGCTCTCGTGGCGGGCGATGGCGCCCGTCACCATGCAGTCGGCGAGGTCGAGCAGGTAGCCCGTCTCGATGGTGTGGATGAGGTCGGTGTTGAAGGTCTTGCCCTTGTCGCCGACCACGACGCCCTGGAACTTCGCCTTCAGCTCGTCCACCTTGGCCTTGGCCTCGCGCAGCGGGCCATCCGAGCGGAACACGCCGACCTTCTCCTGCATCACGGTGGAGAGCTCGTCGCGGATCTCGCCCTGGCGCGGGCCGTTCTCGCGGAGCAGCAGCTCCTCGATGCGGGCCTGCGTCTCGTCGGCGGCGTTCGACGGCACGTTCGGCGAACCGGTCTCCTTGGCGTAGGCCGCAGAGGCCTCGCCGGCGCGGGCACCGAACACCACGGCCTCGAGCAGCGAGTTGCCGCCCAGGCGGTTGGCGCCGTGCACCGACACGCAGGAGCACTCGCCGGCGGCGAAGAGACCCGGCATGTGCGGGGCGGCGCCCCAGTTGTCCACGTGCACGCCACCCATGTGGTAGTGAGCGCCCGGCCTGATCGGGATGGGCTCCTCGATCGGGTCGGTGCCGGCGAAGGCGATCGCCAGCTCGCGGATCTGCGGCAGCCGCTCCATGATGCGGTCGCGGCCGAGGTGGCGGAGGTCGAGGAGCACGCAGCCGTCGATGCCGCGGCCCTCCATGATCTCCGTGGCCTCCGCGCGCGACACGACGTCACGCGAGGCCAGCTCGAGCTTGTTCGGGGCGTACTTGCTCATGAAGCGCTCCCCGTCCTTGTTCAGGAGGTACCCGCCCTCTCCGCGGGCACCCTCCGTCACGAGCACGCCGTTCGCGGCGAGCGTGGTGGGGTGGAACTGCATGAACTCCATGTCCTTGAGCGGCACGCCCTTGCGGAGGGCCAGGCTCATGGCGTCGCCGGTCGACGCGTGCGCGTTCGTCGACGGGCGGTACACGCGACCCGCGCCACCAGTGGCCATCACGACCGACTTGGCGCCGATGGTCTCGATCTTGCCGTGGATCATGTCGTAGGCCACGACGCCGACCGCGTTGCCCGAGTCGTCGGTCACCAGGTCGGTGACGAACCACTCCTCGTAGGTCGGGATGTTGTACTTCACGCACACGGTGTAGAGCGTGTGCAGGATGACCAGGCCGGTGAGGTCGGCCGCGTAGCAGGTGCGCGGGAACCCGGCGCCGCCGAAGGGGCGCTGGGCGATCTTGCCGGAGTCCTCCTGGCGGCTGAAGACAGCCCCCCAGTGCTCCAGCTGGTACACCTCGAGCGGGGCGCGCTCGCACAGGATCTCGATGGCGTCCTGGTCGCCGATGTAGTCGGCACCCTTGACGGTGTCGAACGTGTGGTTGTCGGTGCTGTCCTCGGTCTCGTTGCCGAGCGCGGCGTTGATACCGCCCTGCGCGGCGCCCGAGTGGCTGCGGACGGGGTGCAGCTTCGTCACGAGGGCGACGTCGACGCCCGCCTCGTGAGCGGCAATCGCCGCACGCATGCCCGCCAGACCAGCACCGACGACGACGACGTCGTGTGTGCGCACTTTTCCCGTACCTCCGGTCGGTTGAGAGGGATCCCGCTGGGCACGAAGGCTACCGCAGGCCGACCCATCCGGATGTCCCTTCTGCAGGGACATTCGGCCCTCTAGGGCGAGTAGCGCCGACCCCCGGCGAACCGCTCGAAGTACCGCCCCGACGATATGTCGGTCACCTTCACCACGTCGCCCGTCTGCGGGGCGTGCACCATGCGGCCGCCGCCGATGTACAGGCCCATGTGCCCGATGTAGCCCGAGGAGTCCGCGAAGAACACCGTGTCGCCGGGCTTGAGCTGGGCGAAGGGCACGTAGGCGCCCACCCGCGCCTGGTCCTCGGCCACGCGGGGAATCCTCATGCCCAGCTGCCCGAACACGTAGTAGGTCAGGCCCGAGCAGTCGAAGCCACCGGGCTTCGACCCACCCCACACGTACGGGGTGCCCTGGAAGCCCATGGCGGCCTGCACGGCCTGGCCGCCCAGGCCGGGCTTCGACCCCGGCACCACGGTGTTCTTGGCGAAGGCCACCTGGCTGGGCCTGCCGGCCTCGGGCTGGAACACCGTGACGTCGCCCGGCACCACGGGGAACTCCGCCTCGAGCGGCCTGTTCGCCAGCACCAGCCCCCAGCCCCGGCTCTGGTCGATGGCCGCGTTGGTCTGCGGGCGCTCGCCGTCGATGCCGAGGTACAGCGGGTCGTCCGCGGTGGCGTTGAACCTCCCCTTCACCGCCGACTCCACATGCAGGGCCGTCGACCTGGCGGCCACGGCTCCCGCCACCAGCGCCTCGGGGGCCTGGTTGCCCCACTCGGGCGGCATCTGGCCCGGCAGCACGCCCTTCACGTAGTTCTCGGTGCTGGTCTGGTTGATGACCGCCATGGTGCGCCCGCTGCTGGTGACCACCCGCAGGCTGCCGCGGTACCGCAGCTCGAGCGGGTCGCTCATGCGGATTCCCGTCTCGGCAGGTCCGCTGTCCAGGCGCACGGGGCCGATCATCTTGCGCGACTTCGCGCCGGGCACGTCGAGGTCGGTCACCGCGAAGCCGGTGCGGCCGAACCGCTTCACCAGGATGCGGTGGCCCACGGCCACCTGCGTGCCGCCGGCTGCGCCCCTGCGCCCCTCGTCCACCAGCCTCAGCACCGTCTTGCCCTGCAGCACCACCTGCCTGGCCTGGTCGGCCACCAGCACCTTCATGGTCTTCTGCGGCAGCTGCTTCAGCTGGCTGCCGGGGAACGCCTGGCGCACGATCTGCTGCGACGTCTTCCCCTTCTTCGCAAGGGCGAGGGCGTCGTTGCGCGTGACCGGGGAGGCCGTGGCGACCGTGCCGATCATCGCGAGGGCGATGCCGGCGGCGAGGAGGGGCCGGAGGAACACCATGACCAACCTAGCAGCGCGCCTTCGGCTGCCCAATCGGGTTATCCCGCCGCGAAGACCTCGCCCAGGCGTTGCATGCCGACGGTGATCTCCTCGGGCGACACGCCCGAGTAGGCCAGCCGCAGGGTGTTGTTGTGGCCCTCGACGAAGCACGACGACCCGGCCACGTAGATGACCCCGGCCTCCTGGGCCACGGGCAGCAGGGCGTCGGCAGACATGCCCTCGGGCAGTTCCAGCCACATGAAGAATCCGCCCTGCGGGGGCGTGCAGATGGTGCCGTCGGGCATGTGGCCCAGGCCCGCCACCATGGCGTCGCGCCTCACGCGCATCAGCTCGGTGACGCGTGCGATGTTGGGGTCGAGCAGGCCGTCCTCGCACACCTTCAGCACGGCGGCCTCGGGCAGGTGCGCCGGCGAGATGTAGGTCTGGTTGGCGCGGGTCACCAGCTTGGCGGTGAGGTCGGGCGGCGCCACGAGGTACCCCACGCGCAGGCCCGGGGCCAGGGTCTTCGAGAACGACGACGAGAACATCACGCGCTCGGGGCCGCCCAGCTCGTAGATGCTCGGAAGCGCGTCGCCCTCGAACCGCAGGCGCCCATAGGGGTCGTCTTCCAGAATCCAGAAGCCGTGCTTCCCGGCCAGCTCCACCAGGGCCCGGCGCTTCTCGAGCGAGATCGTGGTGCCGGCGGGGTTGTGGAAGTTCGGGATCACGTACACCAGCTTGGGCACGCGACCGGCTTCGCACGCTGCGGCCAGGACATCCACGTCCATCCCGTCGTCCTGCATCGGGATCTCCAGCACGTCCATGCCGTGCATCTGCGCCTGCAGCAGCGCGCGGTCGTACGTGGGGGCCTCGAGGCCGATGAGGTCACCGGGCGAGAGGAAGGTCTCGAGCAGGAACACGTAGCCCTCGAGCGACCCGTTGGTGATGAGCACCCGGTCGGCCGTGGTGCCGTGGTGCGTGGCCAGCCACTCGCGAAGCGGCGGGTAACCCCCGCCGGTCCCGTACGACAGGATGACCGTGGGGTCTGCCTCGAGGGCAGCGGTGGCGCAGCGGGCGATGAGGCCCCCATCGAGGGCCTCGGGGGCCGGTGCGCCGCGGGCGAAGGAAATGGTGTCAGGCACGGCGCGGCAGTCTAGACGCGCGCGGGCCCCGATCGCCGTGACGACCGGGGCCCGCGGGCACTACCTATATGCGTGGGCCCTAGCCCAGCTGCTCGCGCACGATCTCGGCGACCTCGGTGGGGTTGGTCCCCACGCGCACGCCGAGCGCCTCGAGGGCGTCCTTCTTGCCCTGCGCCGTACCGGAGGAGCCGGTGATGATGGCGCCGGCGTGACCCATCTGCTTGCCGGGAGGCGCCTGGAAGCCCGCGATGTAGCCCACCACCGGGGTCTTCATGTTCTCGGCGATGAAGGCACCGGCCTTCTCCTCCTCGTCGCCACCGATCTCGCCCACCATCACCACGAGGTCGGTCTCGGGGTCGGCCTCGAACATGCCCAGCACGTCGATGAACGACGAGCCCACGATGGGGTCGCCACCGATGCCCACCACGGTGCTCTGGCCGATTCCCATGTCACCGATCTCCTTGGAGATCTGGTACGTGAGCGTGCCGGAGCGGCTGACGATTCCCACGCGGCCCGGGGTGAAGACGTCGGTCGGCATGATGCCCACCGTCGCCTTGCCGGGGCTGATGGCACCGGGGCAGTTGGGGCCCAGCAGGCGCTGGTCGCCCCGCTTGAGGTGCGTGTACACGCGCATCATGTCGTGGGCGGGAATGCCCTCGGTGATGGTGATGGTGAGGTCGATACCGGCATCCAGCGACTCGAAGATGGCGTCCGTCGCGAACCGCGGCGGCACGAAGATCATCGAGGTGTTGGCGCCCGTGGCCTCCACGGCGTCCCGCACGGTGTTGAACACCGGGATGCCGTCGACGTCCTGCCCGGCCTTGCCCGGGGTGACGCCTGCCACCACGTTGGTGCCGTACGCCTTGTTGCGGAGGGTGTGGAACTGGCCCTCGCGGCCGGTGATGCCCTGCACCACCAGCTTGGTGTCGTTGTTGACGAGGATGCTCACGAGGCCTCCTTCGCGAGCTCGACGGCGCGCTTGGCGGCCGCGAGCATCGTGGGCTCAACCACCACGTTGGCGGGTGCGCGCTCGGCGATGATCGCGCGGCCCTCCGGTGCGGCGGTTCCGTCGAGGCGCACGACGATGGGCAGCGTGGCGCCCAGCGTGTCGAGCGCCGTGAGGAGGCCTTCGGCCACCTGGTCACAGCGGGTGATGCCGCCGAAGATGTTGATCATGAGCGACTTCACCTTCGGGTCGCTCAGCAGCACCTCGAGGGCCGTTGCCACGGCCTCGGCGTTGGATCCGCCGCCGGCGTCGAGGAAGTTGGCGGGCTTGCCGCCGGCCAGGGCCACCACGTCGAGGCTGCTCATCACGATGCCCGCGCCGTTGCCCATGATGCCCACGTCGCCGTCCAGCTTCACGTAGGTCACGCCGCGCTCCTGCGCCATGCGCTCCTGCGGGTCGTCGGTGACGCTCTCCTGCAACTCCGCGAGGTCGGGGTGGCGGTACAGCGCGTTGTTGTCGATGGACACCTTGGCGTCCAGGGCCACCACGCGGTCGTCCGCCGTCCAGATGAGCGGGTTGATCTCGATGAGCGTGGCCTCGAGGCCGATGAAGGCCTCATACGACTTCATGAGCGCGTCGAGCACGCCCTTCTGGGCCGGCTCGTCGATGCCGGCGTGGTACACGAGCCAGCGCGCGTGGTGCTGCTGGAACCCGGTGAGCGGGTCCACATGCAGGCGCGCGAGGGCCTCGGGGTGCTCCTCGGCGACGGCCTCGATGTCCATGCCGCCCATGGCCGAGAGCATCACGAGGGGCTTCTTCGCCGAGCGGTCGAACGTGACCGAGGCGTAGTACTCCTTCTTGATGTCCGACGCGGCTTCGATCCACACGCGCTTGACGGTGTGGCCCTTGATGTCCATGCCGAGGATGTTGTCGGCCTCGGCGTAGGCCTCGTCGGCGTTCTTCGCGAGCTTGATGCCGCCCGCCTTGCCGCGACCGCCCACCTGAACCTGTGCCTTCACGACGACCGTGCCGCCAATGGCCTCGGCGGCGGCCTTCGCCTGCTCGGGCGTGTCAGCAACCTCGCCCGAGGGCACGGCCAGGCCGTACTTGGCGAAGAGCTGCTTGCCCTGGTACTCGAAGAGATCCACCCGCGTCCCTTGTCTCGCTGTCAGTGAACGGCCCGCGTGCGCCGATGACGCTGGCCGCGGGCCGGTGGGGGACATTACATTCGGTCCGTGGACGGTGACGGGTCAATCGCGGAGCGCCTCGAGATGCTGCTGGTACTGCAGTGGCTCGACGAGGACAGGCCGGCGGAGGGCGACGTGATGCTGTCGGTGCCGACGGCTGCCGCCGAGCTCGGGCTGGAGGGCACAGGCGGCCTGCTGGCCGTCATGCGCGCGCTGGGCACCCTGGAGGACTCGGGGCGTGTGCGCGTGCAGTGGCCCGGGCGCCCCGGCGACTCATCAGATGCCCGGGTGCTGCTGGCCGACGCCATCACCCGCGACGTCGACGGGCTCTTCGGGTCCTAGCGCCGCCTGAGCAGGCGCAGCGCCACCACC
>CAZIQQ010000041.1:8632-15690 GCA_964541555.1 uncultured Bifidobacterium sp.
GGGTAGACCGTGGCCTCGCGGGCCAGGGTGCGAAGCGCCACGCCCGTGCGTGCCAGGTGCAGGGGGTCGCGTGGCAGGGCCCGGGCGATGGCCGCCGCCGATAGCGCCGCGGCCTCTGCGGGCGCGATGTCGCCGGGCACCACGATTGGGTCGGCATCGTCGGGGTCGTCGCCGGGGTGCAGGATGAGGTCGGCGATCGCCGCGCCGGGTGGCGGCGCCACCTCGGCCGGCGGCACTGACAGCCCGCCGATCTCGCAGCGACCCGTGAGGTCGACCAGGTCCTCGGGCGCCGATGCGCCGAACGCGCGCACCACGGCGGCGCGCTCCGCTCCCTCCGACGCCGCCAGGCGGTCGGCCGCGAGCGCGACTCCGCAGGCCAGCACCGCGCGCCGCACCGTCTCGCGGTCGGCGTCGCCCGGTTCCACCAGCGCGCCGGCCGACGCGCGCCCGGGCCCCAGCCTGCCGGCCCACACCACGACGCGCGTCATGTCAGCCGATGACGGCGATGACCTCGTCGGCGGCCACCGCCTGTCCGGCCTCGACACTCACGGCGCTGATCGTGCCCGCGGTGTGGGCGGTCACCTCGTTCTCCATCTTCATGGCCTCCACGATGCAGATCACGTCGCCCACCGCGACCTCCTGCCCCGCCGCGACGGCCACGCTCAGCACCGTGCCCTGCATGGGTGAGTGCACCTCGCCGGTGGCGCCGCTGCCACCCGCGCCGTGGTGGCCCGATCCGCCCTTGCGCTCGCGCTTCTTCTTCGGGGCCGGCGCGCCGCCCGGGCCCAGGTCCTTCTCGGGGATGAGCAGCCGGACGTCGAAGCGGCGCCCGCCGACCTCGGCCACCAGCGTGCGCTCGGCCATGGGCTCGGCCTCGGCGGCCTCGGGCGCGGGCGGCGGTGCACCGTCGCGCGGCGGCAGGGGGGTGTTCTCCTCGCTCATCACCTTCATCGCCTCGTGGCATGCGCCACCGTCGATGAACTCCTGCTGGTTCAGCAGCCAGATGTGGAAGGGGATGAGCGTGGTGGGGCCCTCCACCACGTACTCCTCGAGCGCCCGCAGCATGCGCTTGCGGGCCGACTCGCGGTCGACATCCCAGGTGATGAGCTTCGCCACCATGGGGTCGTACATGTCGCTGATCACCGACCCGGCCTGCACGCCCGAGTCGGTGCGCACCCCGGGCCCCGAGGGCTCGCGGTAGGAGGTGATGGGGCCGGGGGTGGGCAGGAATCGCCGCTCGGCATCCTCGGCGTTGATGCGGCACTCGAAGGCGTGCCCCCGCGGCCGGATGTCGTCCTGCGACAGCCCGATGGCCTCGCCCGCGGCGATGCGCACCTGCTCGCGGATGAGGTCGAGCCCCGTCACCATCTCGGTGACCGTGTGCTCCACCTGGATGCGCGTGTTCATCTCGAGGAAGAAGAACTCCTCGCCCGACACCAGGTACTCGAGCGTGCCGGCCGACCGGTAGCCCACGGCCTCGGCCGCGCGAACCGACGCCGCGCCCATGCGCTGGCGCAGGTCGTCGCTCACGATGGGCGACGGGGTCTCCTCCACCAGCTTCTGGTGGCGGCGCTGCACCGAGCAGTCGCGCTCGCCAAGCCACAGCGTGGTGCCGTGGCCGTCGGCGAGGATCTGGATCTCCACGTGGCGGGGGTCGGGCAGGTAGCGCTCGAGGTACACCGTGGAGTCGGCGAAGAACTTCTCGCTCTCGCGGCGGGCGCCCTCGAAGGCCCCCTCGAGGTCGTCGGGCGTGAGCGCCACGCGGAAGCCCTTGCCACCACCGCCCGCCGCGGCCTTCACCGCGATGGGGTAGCCGATCTGCTCTGCGATTCCGGTGGCCTCGGCCACGTCGGCCACGCCCTCGGTGACGCCGGGCACGATCGGCACGCCCGCGGCGTCCATCAGCGCCCGCGCCGCGGTCTTCGAGCCCATGGCGTCGATGGCGTCGGCCGGCGGCCCGATGAAGGTGATGCCGGCCTCTTCACAGGCACGCGCGAACGGCGCGTTCTCGGCCAGGAACCCGTAGCCCGGGTGCACGGCCTGGGCGCCGGACGACGCGGCCACCTCGAGGATCTTCGGGATGTTCAGGTAGGTGTCGGCCGCGGGACCGGGGCCCAGCGAGTAGGCCTCGTCGGCGAACTGCACGAACAGCGCGTCGCGGTCGGCCTCCGAATACACCGCGACCGAGCGGATGCCCATCTCGCGGAGGGTGCGCATCACGCGGATCGCGATCTCGCCACGGTTGGCGACAAGCACCACCTCGAACATCAGCGACTCCTCCGTGTGTCTGCGGGCACCCCTGCGCCCTCGTGGATTGCGGCCCGGCGCCACTGCGACCGGTACGCGGCGGGGCGCGCGTCGGCGTCTGTGCCGGCACGCGAGGCCTCGAGCAGCACCTGCACGGCGGCGGTGATGGCGGCGGCCTCCTCCGCGCTGGGCGCGGGGGTGATGTCCACCACGGGCATCACAGCGGGATGTTCCCGTGCTTGCGCTTCGGGCCGTCCACGCGCTTGGTCAGCGAGATCTCCAGCGCCTTCACCAGCCATGGGCGGGTGTCCTCGGGCTGGATGACGTCGTCCACGTAGCCGCGCTCGGCTGCCTGGTACGGGTTGGCGAAGCGGTCCTTGTACTCCTCGATCAACTCGGCGCGCCGGGCGTCCACATCGCCGCCCTCGTCCGCCACGCGCTTGAGCTCGGAGCGGAAGATGATGTTCACGGCGCCGTCGGCACCCATCACCGCGATCTCCGCAGACGGCCAGGCCGCGTTGAAGTCGGCGCCGAGGTGCTTCGAGTTCATCACGTCGTACGCGCCGCCGTAGGCCTTGCGCGTGATCACCGTGATCTTGGGCACCGTGGCCTCGGCATAGGCGTACAGCAGCTTTGCGCCGTGCAGGATGATCCCGCCGTACTCCTGGCTGGTGCCGGGCAGGAACCCGGGCACGTCGACGAACGAGATGATCGGGATGTTGAAGGCGTCGCAGAAGCGGATGAACCGGGCGCCCTTGATGGAGGCGTCGATGTCCAGCACGCCGGCCAGCGCCTTTGGCTGGTTGCCGATAACGCCCACCGAGTGGCCGTTCAGCCGTGCGAAGCCGATCACCAGGTTCTGCGCGTAGAGCGGGGCCACCTCGAAGAACTCGCCGTCGTCGAACACGAGCTCGATCACATGCTTCATGTCGTACGGCTTGTTGGGGTTGTCCGGCACGATCGTGTGCAGCTCGGGGTCGCGGCGCTCGGGATCGTCGGACGGCGCCTCGTAGGGCGCGCCCTCCAGGTTGTTCTGCGGGATGAACGAGAGCAGGTGGCGCACCTCCTCGATGCACGACTCCTCGTCCTCCGACGCGAACTGGCACACGCCCGACTTCATGGCGTGGCTCAGCGCGCCGCCCAGGTCCTCCATCGTGACGTCCTCGCCCGTGACCGTCTTGATCACGTCGGGGCCCGTGATGAACATGTGGCTCGTCTGCTTCACCATGAAGATGAAGTCGGTGATGGCCGGGCTGTACACCGCGCCGCCGGCGCACGGGCCCAGGATCACCGAGATCTGCGGGATGACCCCGCTGGCCTGCACGTTGCGCAGGAAGATGTCGGCGTAGCCGCCCAGGCTCACCACGCCCTCCTGGATACGCGCGCCGCCCGAGTCGTTCAGGCCGATGAGCGGGCAGCCCATGCGCACGGCGAGGTCCATGACCTTGCAGATCTTCTCGGCGAATACCTCGCCGAGGCTGCCGCCGTACACCGTGAAGTCCTGGCTGAACACGAACACCTGGCGGCCCTCGACGGTGCCGTGCCCGGTGATCACCCCGTCGCCCCACGGGCGGTTCTCCTCCAGCCCGAACCCGGTGGAGCGGTGGCGCGTGAACATGTCGAGCTCCACGAACGAGCCCGGGTCCATCAGCAGGTCGATGCGCTCGCGGGCCGTCAGCTTGCCGCGGGCGTGCTGGCGCTCCACCGCTGCATCGCCCGACGGGTTCATGGCCTCGGCCCGGAGGTCCTCGAGGTACTTCTCGGCGTCTGACGTGCTCATCCGCGCCCCGCGATCATGCGGTCGTACTCGCCGAACTCCTCGCGCAGCACCCCGCACACCTCGCCGATGGTGGCGCGGGCGCCCAGCGCCCGGTGCATCGGGGGAAGCAGGTTGTCAGTGCCCCGAGCGGCGAGGCGCACGGCGTCGAGCGCCGCGGCCACGTCGGCCTCGTCGCGCGATGAGCGCAGGTCGGCCAGGCGCTGCACCTGGGCGCGTTCGACCGCCGGGTCGATCTTGAGGATGTCGATGCGGGTCTCCTCGGGCTCGGCCTGGATGTTGATGCCCACCACCTTGCGCTCGCCGCTCTCCATGGCCTTGTGCCAGCGGTAGGCCGCGTCGGCGATCTCGTCGCGCATGAACTCGATGCTGTCCACCGCGCCGCCGCGCTCGTCGATGCGGCTGATGAGGTCATCGGCCCGCTGCTCGATCTCGGCCGTGAGCGACTCCACCATCCACCCGCCGGCCATGGGGTCGACGCTGTCGGTGATGCCGGTCTCCTCGGCGATCACCTGCTGCGTGCGCAGCGCCAGCTTGGCCGACTGCTCGGTGGGCAGGGCCAGTGCCTCGTCGTAGCCGTTGGCGTGGATCGACTGGGCGCCGCCCAGCGCCGCCGACAGCACCTGCAGGGCCACGCGCACCACGTTGTTGTCGGGCTGCTGCGCGGTGAGGGTTGATCCACCCGTCTGGGCGTGGAACCTCAGGGCCATCGACTTGGGGTCGGTGGCGCCGAAGCGCTCGCGCATGATGCGCGACCACAGCGTGCGCGCCGCCCGGAACTTGGCGATCTCCTCGATGAAGTTGGAGTGCGCGTTGAAGAAGAACGACAGGCGGGGCGCGAAGCGGTCGACGTCGAGCCCGGCGTCAACGGCCGCCTGCACGTAGGCGATGCCGTCGGCCAGCGTGAACGCGACCTCCTGCACGGCCGTCGAGCCGGCCTCGCGGATGTGGTACCCGCTGATCGAGATGGTGTTGAAGCGCGGCATCTCGGCCGCGCAGTAGGCGAACGTGTCGGTGGTGAGCCGCATGCTCTGGTGCGGCGGGAAGATGTAGTTGCCGCGGGCGACGTACTCCTTGAGCACGTCGTTCTGGATCGTGCCGCGCAGCTGGTCGGGCGCCACGCCCTGGGCCTCGCCCACCAGGCGGTACAGCAGCAGCAGCACGGCCGCCGGCGCGTTGATGGTCATGCTGGTCGACACCTCGCCCAGCGGGATTCCATCGAACACGCGCTGCATGTCGTCGAGCGAGTCGATGGCCACGCCCACGCGGCCGACCTCGCCCAGCGCGCGCGGGTCGTCGGAGTCCATGCCCAGCTGGGTGGGCAGGTCGAACGCCATCGAGAGCCCCGGCGCGCCGTTGGCCAGCAGGTACCGGAACCGCTCGTTGGTCTCCTCGGCCGTGGCGAACCCTGCGTACTGCCGCATGGTCCACGGCTTCTCGCGGTACATGGTGCGATAGGGCCCGCGGGTGAACGGGAACTCGCCGGGCTCGCCGAGGGCGCCCGCCAGGTCGAGTGCCGCCACGTCGTCCGCGTGGTAGACGGGATTGATGTCGATGCCGGAGTCGGTGCTCCGGGCCTGTCCCGCGGCGTCGGTGCCGCTGCTCACGAGTGCCTCCACAGGTTGCCCCGCACGCTCGGGAGGCCCCTCGCGTGCGGCGGCACGCTACCAAAACCCGGGTTCCCGGCCGGGATACAGTTGGCGCCGATGCGCGACCCCATCGCCGTTCGCATTCTGCTGTTCGCGTCGCTCGCCGAGCGCGCGGGATCGCGGGTCGTCGAGACCTATGTGCCCCATGGCATGCCGGTGGGTGGGGTATGGGGGCACCTGCCCGACCAGGTCACGGAACGCTGCCCACCGCCCGACGGGCTGCGGTGGGCCATCAACGGCCAGTGGGCTGCCCCCGGCGTTTCGCTGGCCGATGGCGACGAGGTCGCGGTGCTCACCCCGGTGTCGGGCGGATGACCGCTCCGGTGCTCACCGTCGGCCCACTCGATGCCGGCGCGGTACTGCAGGCCGTGCGCGACCCCGCCCACGGTGCGACCACGCTCTTCGTGGGCACCACGCGCATCGAGGGCCAGGGCGGTGACGCCGTGGTGGCGCTTGCCTACGACGCCTACGAGCCCATGGCCGATTCCGTTGTCGCGGTGCTCGTGGATGAGGTTGCCGCGCGCTTCGGCGCACGGCTGGCGGTGGCGCATCGGCTGGGGGAGGTCCCGGCGGGGGAGGCCTCGATCGTGGTGGCTGCATCGGCCCCGCACCGCGCGGAGGCCTTCGCCGCGTGCCGCTTCGCCGTGGACGCCCTCAAGCGCGACCTGCCGGTGTGGAAGCAGGAGATCCGCGCCGACGGCACGCGCCGCTGGCGCGATGGCGTGGCCCCCGCGATACCCTCCGCGCCATGAGCGACCAGGACCGCCGGCTCGATCCGGCAACAGGACCGGGCGTCGGGGTCATCGATGCCACCGACCAGTCGGTTGATGTCGAGGAGAACCTCTGGACCGACGACTCGGGCGAGGAACTCGAGGGCTGGTACTGCATCGCCACCGACCCCTGGCCGTGCCCGGCCGAGGGCTGCGCCTTCGTGGCCAACCACATCACTGCCGCGCACCTGGTGATCTGCTGGCCCGAGATGGACGACCCCAACCTGCTCACGCACGCCCAGATCGCCAAGGAGGTCGGGCGCAATCCCAGGGTGGTCGAGTACCAGGTGGGCATGGGCCCGGCGTGCTCGTACTACCAGTGGATCGCCGCGGGCCGGCCGGTGCACGGCATCCGCGCCGAGTAGCCGCCCCTACAGCAGGCCGCGGGCCCTCAGGTCGGCGATCAGGGCCCCCGAGAGCGTCTTCCCGATGAGCGATGTCTTACGCAGGAAGGCATTGTCGTCGGGCGCCGCGCCCACCTCCACCAGCACGCGCGACTGCGCCGTGGTGCGGTAGTAGCCATAGAAGTGGTTCATGCGACGGTTGGAATTGGGCGGGATCACGCCGCGGAATGCGGCCCTCGCGCCATTGGCCCGCGTGAAGATCCCGCCGAGC
>CAZIQQ010000042.1:0-15373 GCA_964541555.1 uncultured Bifidobacterium sp.
GGGCGGTTGCGCGCCACGGTGCCCAGCGAGCGCGCCAGCTGCACGAGCACCGCCGAGCCGCTCTCGGCGCCGCGCACGCCGGGCGGGGTGTCGCGGGGAGCAGAGATCACGATCGCGCCTGACGACGATCCCGACCGCGCCGGCAGGGCCACGTAGACGTTCTCGGTCACCACCCGGCCGCCGGGGGTGATCACCGAGAACCGCTGGCGGCCCACCTTGGTGGCGCCCGGCACGGCGCCCAGCTGCTGGGCCATCCAGTTGGCCGACGCGAGATCCCCGGGGGTGCCCGGGGCGCGCTCGGGAGCCACCGTGGCCAGGTCGGCCGCGATCGCGCGCGCGGCCATGGCATCGAAAGCAGGGGGCAGCGGCGGTTCCGGCGCGCCGCCGGGGGATTCGAGCGTCAACAGGGCCACCAGCAGCGCGAGCGCCGCCACGAGCCATGAGAGCCGGTAGAGGCGCCCGTTCAACATCCGGCGAAGTATCGCATCGGCTGCGGAACCGGCGTGAAATCGGGGATTACAGTGTGGGCATGGACGATCGTCCGCTCATCCTCGTGTCCAACCGCGGACCGGTCGGCTTCATCGAGGATCCCGCGGGTGGCGTGGAGGCCATCCGGTCGGGCGGCGGGCTGGTCACCGCGCTCACCGGCCTCATCGACATCGTCCCGGCGCTGTGGATATCCGCGGCCATCGAGGGCGGCGACTTCCGCGTGGCCGCCGACGCCGACGGGCCGTTCCCCATCCCCGGCTCGGGAACCTCCACCAGCGGGCGGTTCGTGGTGATGGACCCCGAGGTGTACGAGCGCTACTACAACGTGGTGGCGAACCCCATGCTGTGGTTCATCCAGCACTACCTGTGGGACCTCTCGAACGTGCCGGACATCCGCGAGGAGGAGCTGCGCGCATGGTCCGACGGCTACCTCGTGGCGAACGACCTCTTCGCCGACGCCGTGGTGGAGGCCCTGCGCGACAACCCGGGCGCGGTGGTGATGCTGCACGACTACCACCTGTACACCGCGCCGGCGCGAATCCGCATGCACGCCCCCGATTCCTTCCTGCACTTCTTCGTGCACATCCCCTGGCCGCAGCCCGACTACTGGCGGGTGCTGCCGCCGGCCATCCGCGACGCCGTGCTCGACGGCCTGCTCTCGAACGACATCGTGGCCTTCCACACCCAGCGGTACGCCCGGAACTTCCTGCTCACCTGCGAGGACCTCATGGGGCTCGAGGTCGACTACGGGGCGCTCACGGTGTCGTACCGCGGCCGCACCGTGGCCGTGCGCCACTACCCGATCTCCATCGACGCCGACGGGTTCACCGAGATGGCCACCAGCGAGTCCGTGCGCGGCGAGGAGGCCACGTTCCTGCGCCGGCGGCGGCGGCACCTCGTGGTGCGCGTGGACCGCACCGACCTCTCGAAGAACATCCTCCGCGGGTTCACGGCGTTCGATACCTTCCTCGACAGGCATCCGGAGTTCCGCGAGGACATCACGTTCTTCGCCATGCTCCAGCCCTCGCGCCAGGACGTACCCGAGTACGTGGAGTACGTCGAGCGCATCACCACCCTGGTCAGCCGCATCAACACCAAGCACGGCAACACCGACTGGATGCCCATCGACCTGCGGTTCGAGAGCAACCTGCCCCTCGCCATCACCGCCTACAAGCACTTCGACGTGATGATGGTGAACTCGATCTTCGACGGAATGAACCTCGTGGCGAAGGAGTCCATGCTCGTGAACGAACGCGACGGCGTACTCATCCTCTCCGAGAACGTCGGTGCGTTCGAGGAGATCGGCCAGTACTCGCTGGCCGTGAACCCCTTCGACATCGAGGCGCAGGCCGACGCGCTGCACCAGGCGCTCACCATGCCCCACGCCGAGCGCCGGGCGCGCGCCGATGCGACCAGGGCCGTCATCAACGAGAACGACATCGCCAAGTGGCTGCAGACGCAGATGGCCGACATCGAGGAACTGCGTGGCCGCTCGATGATGCCGGGGGGTGGGGAGTGAGCGCACGGGTGGCGGTGATCACGGTGTCCGACCGCGCGGCGGCCGGCGAACGGGACGACGCCACCGGGCCCGCCCTCGCGGGCGCGGTGCGATCGGCGGGCCTCGCGGCCGACGACCCGCGCGTGGTCGCCGACGTCGAGGCGGCGCTGGTCGGGCTGATCGCCGAGCTGTCGGCATCGCACGACGTGGTGCTGCTGGCGGGCGGCACGGGAATCGCCCCTCGCGACCGCACCCCCGAGGCCGTGCAGGCGGCGTGCGACCGGATGATCCCCGGCATCGGCGAGGCAATCCGCGCGGCGTCGCGTGATGAGATCCCCTCCGCATCGCTCTCCCGGGCATGCGGTGGGGTACGCGGCACGACCGTGGTCATCGCCATGCCGGGCTCGCCCGGTGGCGCGGAGGATGCCTGGGACGCCATCGCGCCCTTCATCGCACACGCAGTGGACCAATTGCGGGGCGGCGACCACGCCCAGTAGCGCGGGACCCCTGCGCAACCCTCCTTACCGGAGGCTTCGCTAGCCTCGGCGCCGCCACGGGCCGTCGCCCGATGGTCCACCACCGATCCAGCGGAAGCGGGGCACGTGCAACCGAGCAGACCAGGGCATTCGGGGTACCGCGCAAGGCGCATCGGGGCCATCGCCCTCGCCGGCGCAGCGGCCGCCGTCGCCGTGGCGGCCGGCACCGGCTCGGCGGCGGTGCAGATCGGCGGATGGGGCACCATCAGTGCCGACATGGGCGGGGGCTCCATCGTGTGGGCCGACGCCCAGCCCGCGAAGACGAAGACCTTCACGTACTGGCGCACCGACGCCTCGACCGCCCGGGTGTCGGGGAACCGCATCAGTGGCACGCTGAAGCCCGTGGCCGTGCGCACCAGCGCCGGGGCCCTGACGGGCACCGAGATCCGCGCGACGGGCATCGGCCGCGGCTTCGCCCTCACGGCATCGGGGGCGGCGTTCGCCGGCCCCGTCACGTGGTGCTGCACGGCAGAAATGCTCGAGGTGGTGGTGTCCAGCGACGGCGACGGCGCCGCGCCGCATCCGTATGCCGCGGGCCTCGACGGCACGCGGGTGCGCTGGATCGCGGGTGGCCCGGGCGGGGCAGTGCTGGGATCGGGCGACCCGATCGAGAACGCCGAGCGCGAGACATCTGCGCCCATCCCCGGGCGCCCCGGGCCCGGGCTGGCATCGGTGGCACCGGGAATCGCCGCGTGGGCCGACCAGGGCGGATCATCGATCCGCTGGGGCGTGCCGTCCGACTCCGGCGTCGCCGGCCTGCGCGAGGCGGCCCAGGGGGGCCGCGTGGTGCAGGTGCGCGCCGTTCCCGGCTTCATCGTGGCCGTGGTGCGCGCCGGCGGCTACCGGGTGACGCGCACCGACACCACGACGGGCCGCGTGACCGTGGTGTGGCGGGGATCAGCCCGTCCCCGGATCGGCGCGGGCGGGCAGGCAATCGCCATCGGCGCAGGGCGCGCCGTGCTCACCAGCCGCGGTGGCGCCGCGCGCAGGGTGGGCGCCGCAAACGGCCCCATCTCGGCCGTCGCCACCGATGGATCCCGGGTGGCCGTGTTCGAGCGGGTGTCACGCAGGGCCGGAGCCGGGAAGTCAGCCAGGACCGTGCGCAGCACGGCGGTGCGGATCGTCGGGAGGGTCAGGTGAGGATCAGGCGGATGATCGCGGGCATCACGGCGGCCGTGGGACTTGTCGCGCTGGCCGCACCTGCGCAGGGGGCGATCATGGCCCTGCAGGATGACCAGCTGCCGAACATGATCGGCCCGGAACTCGAGCAGCGCATGGACCTGCTCAAGACCACCGGCACCAAGGTGACCCGCGTGGACATCCTGTGGCGGGGCGTGGCGCCCACGCGTCCGGCGGACGGCACCGACCCGGGCGACCCCGCCTACGACTGGACCCGCTACGACCAGATGATCAAGGGCCTGGTGGCCCGCGACATCACGCCGATGCTCACCTACTACTGGACTCCCACGTGGGCATCACGCACGGGCGAGAAGAACGCCGCCCCGCGCGTGGCGGATGCCGCGGCATTCGCCGCCGCCATCGCCCGGCGCTACAGCGGCACCTGGCGCGATCCGGCGGGGGGCACCCTGCCGCAGGTGAAGCGGCTCGAGATCTGGAACGAGCCGAACATCGCGACGTTCTGGTTCCCGCAGTGCCGCAGGCAGGGCGGGCGGTACGTCATGGAGTCGGCACGCCAGTACTCGGCCCTCGTGGCGGCCGCATATCCCCTGGTGAAGGCCGCGAACCCGAACTCCATCGTCACGGGCGGCGTCACGGGCCCCGTGGGTGGTTCGGTGTGCGACAAGGCCGACTCCTCGGTGGGCACCATCACCTTCGCCGAGGAGATGATCCGCCAGCGCGTGCCGATCGACGCCTGGAGCATGCACCTCTACCCCATCGGCTCTCCGCTGCAGGCCTACTTCGTGCCCTCGTGGAAGACGATCCCGCAGATCACGAGGCTGGTGGATAGGCTGAAGCCCGGTGCGCCCATCTACGTCACGGAGACCGGCTATCACACGTCGTACAACCGCTACCACCGCTACTTCGTGAGCGAGGCCCAGCAGGCGGCCTGGGTCGACGAGACCGCGCGGGCGGCCAACCTGTACCCGCGCGTCGAGGTGTCCATGTGGTTCAACCTCGTCGACAACAAGTTCTGGACCGGTGGGCTGATGCGCCGCAACATGTCGAAGAAGCCCGCGTGGTCGCGCTTCGTGGCACAGGCCACGGCGTCCACGCGACCCGGGACGTGGGCCCCATGAGCACCGGGGGCGAGCGGGGCGACGAGAAGCTCGACGACGTCCGCGACTACTACGACCGCATCGCGCCGAGGCTGCGCGCGGTGGAGCAGCAGAACTGGCACCTGCAGAGCCGCATGTCATGCGTGCTCGCCACCATCGACGGCTACGGCCCGGGGCCCGGCGGCCGCGTGCTCGACGTCGGGTGCGGTGGCGGGTTCCTGCTCGAGGAGCTCGCGCGGCGCGGGTACTCGGGCGTGGGCATCGACCTCTCGCCCGAGTCGGTGGAGATCGCCCGTACGCGCCTGGCCGACATCGGGGCGGCCGACCGGCTCGACGCGCAGGTGGGCAGCGCCTATGAGCCACCCGAGGGGCCGTTCGACCTGGTGTGCCTCACCGACGTGCTCGAGCACCTCGAGGACCCTCGCGGATGCCTGCGCGCGCTGCGCGAGCAGATGGCGCCCGGCGCCCTGCTGGTGATCTCCACGCCCAACCGGCGAAGCCTGCCCGGCGCGCGGCGGTGGCTGGCCGAGAAGGGCGTGCCGGGCATCAACCTGAGCCTCGCGCCCATCGACAACTGGCAGACGTGGGTGGACCTCGAGTCACACGCGGCGGCGGCCGGCATGGTGCCGGTGAGCAAGCGGGGCATCTTCTTCCGCCCGGGCGGGAAGCTGGGATCGCAGATCGGCCGCGTGTACCGGTACGACCGGGTGCGTAACGCCGAGCGCCGTGCGTCGGGAACGCCTGTCGGCCGCTTCGGCTTCTACATCGTGCTGGGCTTCAGGCCCCTCCCCTGATGCCCGCGCAGGGGCGGCGGGGCATCATCGCCGGGGGCATCATCGCCCTCGTGCTCGTGGCCTTCGGGGTCTTCGTGCTGCCGTTCGCGTTCACGACCCCGCCGCCCATCATCACGCGCTTCGTCGCGACCCGCGCGTTCAGCCCGGGCAACGAGCAGGGGCGGGCCATCGCCACCGCGGCGATCCGCCTGAGCGAGCCCAGCAACGTGTCCATCACCATCAAGGACCCGCAGTCCGGCCGCGTGGTGGCCAGGCTGGCCGACGGGGCCGACCTGGTGCGCACCCGCACGCTGGCGGTCACCTGGGACGGCCGCGACCTCGACGGGCGCCAGGTGCCGGATGGCACCTACGCCATCGACCTCGACGCGCGGGCGGGCGAGAAGAAGTTCTCGAAGAGCCGCAGGATCGTGGTGGACACCACGCCGCCGCGGCCCGAGGTGACGGTGGCCACGACGGCCGCCGGCTGCGAGGCCGAGGCCAGCGCTCCCGGCGAGAGCGCATCCGTGCAGTTCTCGGTGCCCACCGCCCGCGTGCAGTCGAAGCCGCGGACCATCGGCCCGAAGGGCGTCGCCGACTGGGCGTGGAACGGGCGCGACGACCGCGGTCGCCTGGTGCCACCGGGCATCCAGGTGGTCCGGACCACCGCACGGGACGACCGGGGCAACCAGTCGTCCACCGCCCTCACCTGCTGGGTGGGCCACCTGGAGGCCCGGGCCGTGCCGGGCAGCCCCGCCAGCGGCGACGCCGTGGGCGTGGTGATCCCCGGCGGGCGCAACCCCCAGGTGACCCTGTCGCTGCGTCAGCGCGTCGGTGACCCCGGCGCGCCCGCTGGCACGCGCGTGCTGGGCGACCCGATCGGGACCGACGTGACGGGGCCGGCATCCACCACCCGCATCACCATCCCCCAGGGCACGAGGCCGGCGGATGTCTGGCTGCTGGCGTCCACCGGCGCCGACGCGCAGGCGCTCATCGGGTTCGGGGGCACCGGATGAGCACCGAGGCAATCCGCTTCGCAGCCGCCATCATCGCGGTGGTCGGTCTGGTGCTCATGCTCACCCCCACGGCGCTCACCGCGCGCGCCGGGCTGCCCGACCGCGGCAGGCGCCTCGCCGGGCTGGCCATCCTGCTCATCGGCTGGGTGGTGATGGCCGGCACGCTGGTGCCCGACGGCATCGCGGACAGGCTCTCCACACCGGTGGGGCTGGGCGCGGGAATCGTGGGCGTGGTCGTGGCCCTGGCGGTGCTGATGGCCCTGGGCCGACTGGTGGCGCGGAAGCCCTGGGTGTGGTTCCTGCTGCTGGGCCTGGCGCTGCCCGTGCGCATCCCGCTGTCGCTGGGCGGCGAGGACGCCAACCTGCTGCTGCCCCTCTACGCGGTGATCGTGCTGGGGCTCGCCGTGCTGTGGTGGATGGAACGCGACGGAACCCGGCCGCGCATCTGGCCGTCCACCCCGCTCGACCTCCCCCTCATGCTGTTCGTCGGGTTCACGCTGGTGTCGCTGCTGTGGTCGTCCGACGTCGCCGAGGGCGCGGTGAAGACCACCTTCTTCTGGATTCCCTTCGTGCTGCTGTACCTGCTGGTGGTGGCCATCTGGCGCGAGGGCCGGGCGCTCCGCACGCTGGCCATCACCACCATGGCGATGTCGGTGCCCGTGGCCGTCCTGGCGCTGGCCGAGTACGCGTCGCGCGACATCCTGTGGAACCACCGCCTCATGCAGGCGAACGTCTACAGCCGGTTCTTCCGGGTCAACTCGATCTTCTACGACCCCAACATCCTGGGTCGCTACCTGGCGCTGGCACTCATCATCACCGTGGCCGTGGCCTGGCTGTGGCGCGGCAGCAACAGGGTGCTCGTGGCCTGCGGGGTGGTCGCGGCCATCGACGCCGCCGCCCTGGTGGTGACCTTCTCGCGCTCGAGCGCGCTGATGCTGATGGTGGGCCTGCTCATCATGGCGCTGCGCATGTTCGGCTGGCGCAAGGCCGTGCTCACGGCGGTGATCATGGCCCTCGTGGGCAGCGGGGTGGCCATCGCCACGTCGGGCCAGGTCAGGGCCGCGCTCACCTCGACCGAACGGCTCGAGAAGGTCAGCGAGGGCCGCTTCGACCTGGTGGGCGGAGGCGTGGACATCTTCCAGGAGCACCCCGTGGCGGGCGGGGGCCTGGGCTCGTTTGCCACCGACTACTCGCAGCTTCTGTCGCAGCAGGAGCTGCGGAAGACGCGCGTGGTCATCTCGCACAACGCGCCGGTCACCATCCTCAGCGAGGAAGGGGCGATCGGGTTCGCCCTGTTCATCTGGCTGTGCGTCATCGCGGTGATCGTCGGCGTCGTCGCCACGCGCGACCGCGACGACGACGTGGGCGTGCCGGGGGCGGCCATGCTGGGCGCACTGGTGGGCATCTTCGTCCACGCGCTCCTGTACTCGGCACTGTTCGAGGACCCCTACACATGGGTACTCGCCGCCGGGCTGGTGGCGCTGTGCGCCCGGGCACCCGGCAGGAGCGAACCGGGGCCGTGAGGGTCCTCTGCCTCTCGAACATGTACCCGGGGCCGGGGGCGCCCGACTACGGGGCATTCGTCGAGCGCATGTGCGACGCGCTGGAGGGGCATGGGGCGGATGTGGACCGCGTGGTCATCCGCACGCGGGCGTCGGGGCGGCTGCGCACGCCCGCGAAGTACCTGGGCCTCTCGGCCCAGGCCATCGTGGCCGCACGGCGCGCCGATGTGATCTGGGCCCACTACCTGTTCCCCACCGGGCTCATCGCCTGGCTCGCCGGCCGGGCCACGCGCACGCCCTGGGTGGTCACCGCGCACGGCGGGGATGTGGCCAACCTCTCCAACCGCACGGTTCGCCGCCTCTCGGGTCCCGGTGTGCGCGGTGCCCGGTCGGTGATCTGCGTGAGCGAGTGGCTGGCCGGTCGCATGGCAGACGAGGGCCTGCCGCCCCGCAACCTGCGGGTGGCCAGCATGGGGGTGGATACCCGGCGGTTCGTCATCGGCGATCGCGACGCCGCGCGCCACCGCACGGGAATCCCCGCGGGCGTGCCGCTGGTGCTGGCCGTGGGCGGGCTGAGCGAGCGCAAGAACCCGCTGGGGCTGATGCGGGCGTTCGCCCGGGTGAGGGCGGCAGACCACCCCGATGCGATGCTGGCCTACGTCGGCGATGGGCCCCTGGCCGGCGCCATCGACTCCGGGGCGCGTGCCCTTGGCGTGGAAGGGGCCATCATCCGCACCGGGGTACTGCCGAACGAGGGCGTGACCGACTGGATGACCGCCGCGGACGTGGTGGCCCAGGTGAGCCTGGTCGAGCCGCTCGGCGTGGCGGCCCTGGAGGCCATGGCCAGCGGCAGACCGGTGGTGGGCACCGCCGTGGGGGGGCTGCGCGAGGTGATGCCCGACGGCGTGGCCGGGGCCATCGTCGATCCGCGCGACGACGCGGCCATCGCCGCGGGGCTGGCGCGGATGATCGACGCCCCGCCCGACCCGGCTGAATGCCGGCGGGCAGCCATGGAGCACTCGCTGGCGCATGAGTCGGGCGTGGTGCTCGACGTGCTGCGCGCGGCATCCGGAGCGCCTGCGTAACACGGATTTCGGGGGGCGGCTGCTACCGTGCCCCTCCGATGTCGGCACCCGCCTCGATGCGGTCCTCCGGCGCGTCCGGGGGGCCCGGCATCCGCGCCGCGACCCTCGCCCTCGTCGCCGCCCTGTGCGCCGGCGCCCTCGCGGTATTCGCGCCCATTCCCGGCATCGCCCTCGCGGTCGTGCTGGTGGGCGCGGTGGTGCTGTGGCGGGCCACCCTTCCCGACCTGGGGCGCATCGCCGTGCTCGTTGCCATGGTCGCGGCAATCATCG
Source organism: uncultured Bifidobacterium sp. (assembly GCA_964541555.1). Classification (GTDB taxonomy): domain Bacteria; phylum Actinomycetota; class Thermoleophilia; order Miltoncostaeales; family Miltoncostaeaceae; genus SYFI01. Next base: position 9,404 of record CAZIQQ010000042.1, read on the forward strand.
GCCCGAACCTGGCGGTACCCGGTGCAGAGGAGGCCTTCGCCTTCCGCTTCGTGGCAGCGCTCATCATCGTGGGAATCGCCGTATGGCTGCTGATGGGTCGCGGGCTGCCGGTGCCCGAGGGCCTCGGCTGGCCCGTGGCCCTCGCCGCAGGCTGGGTGGGCTGGGCCATGGTGTCGATCCTCTGGGCCACCTCCACCGCAGACGCCATCCGCTGGACGGTGTTCCTGTTCATGATGACCGGGCTGATGCTGGCCATCCCCGTGGCGGCGTCGAACCGCAGGCGGGTCGGGTGGTTCCTGGGGGCGCTGGGCGTCACCTTCGCGGTGTCGGTGCTGGTGGCCATCGCCGAGATCATCACGGGTGTGCGCCTGCCCACCAGCGCCCTGGCCGAGCGCGTCGGCGCCTTCGCGGCCACGTCGTTCTTCGGCAACCAGAACAACTTCGCCACCTACCTCGCCCTCTCGCTGCCGTGGCTGCTGGTGCTTCCGGTGATCGCCCGCGACGTGCGCCTGCGCGCCCTGGGCATCACGGGCGCGGTGGTGGCCATCGGGCTCATCCTGTTCTCGGGCTCGAAGGCCAATCTCGTGGCCACCGGCATCATCCTCATCGGCATGCTGGTGGTGCTGGGCACCGACCCGGCCATGCGGCGCGCATTCGTGGCCGCCGTGGTGGTGGTGGGCCTGGCGCTGGTGCTCATCATCCCGTCGCTGTTCGGCGCGGGCATCGTGCCGCTGCCCGAGCAGGCGGTGGCCAAGCTCGACTTCGGCACCCTGCAGGCGCAGGTGCAGAGCGGATCGGGATCGGGCGCGGTCAGGTCGTCGCTGCTCGGAACCGGGCTCGGCCTCGCGGCGTCGTCCGGTGGCGTGGGCGTGGGGGCGGGCAATGCCGAGACCGTCGTGCGCGAGCAGCAGGGCTACGAGGGCGTGGCCAACCTGCACAACTGGTGGCTCGAGGTGCTGGTGGATACCGGCGTCATCGGGCTGGTGCTGTTCGGCGCGCTCTACGTGTTCATGCTCGTGGGCACCCTGCGGGTGGCGCGCCGCACCCACGACCCGTGGCTGCGCTACATGGGCCTTGCCGGCTCGCTGGCCCTGCTGGGCTTCCTGGTGGGCAGCCTCGGGCCGTCCACCGCAATCCACTTCGCCCCGATGTGGATCACCTTCGGCCTGTGCCTCACCACCATCGTGCTGGCCCGCCACACCGGTCCCGACGGGAGGATTCCATGAGGATCCTGATGATCAGCCACATGTACCCGAGCCCGGTCAACCCGACCGGCGGCATCTTCGTGCACGAGCAGGTGAAGGCCCTGCGTGCGCGCGGCCACGACGTGCGCGTGGTGTCGCCAAAGGGCTGGGCGCCCCCCGGCCTGGGCCGGTGGTCGTCGTACCGCGACGTCGTGCCCGAGGACACCGTCGATGGCATTCGCGTGTACTACCCGCGCAAGCTCACGCTGCCGGGGGGACGCCTGGGACACCGCAACGCCGACGCCTTCCTGCTGGGCATGCGCCGCACCGTGCGTCGCATCCACGACGAGTGGCCCTTCGACGTCATCCATGCGCACATGGTGGTTCCCGACGGCTGGGCAGCGGCGCGCATCGGGCATGAGCTCGGCGTGCCGGCGGTGGGCACCGCGCACCGCGCCGACGTGCTGGACATACCGGCGCAGGGCCCGAAGGCCCGCATGCGCGTGGCAGAGGCCATCCAGACGCTCGACGCCGTGGTCACCGTGAGCCGCGCCATCGGCGACGCCGCCGATGCCATCGCCCGCCCGCGCCGGCCCATCGTGGTGGTGCCCAATGGAGCCGATGCCGAGGTGTTCCTGCCACGCGACGCCGCCGACGCCCGGCAGCGCATCGGCATACCCGCGGAGGGTCCGGTCATCTCGTACGTCGGCAAGCTGGTGCCCCGGAAGGGCGTGGACACCCTCATCGAGGCGATGGGCATCCTCTCGCGCCGCGAGGGCGGTGCGCCGCGCCTGGTGATGGCGGGCATCGGCGAGATGCGCGAGCGCCTCGAGGCCCGGGCGGCCGAGCTGGGCGTCGCCGAGCGCATCACCTGGCTGGGGAAGGTGCCCCACGACGACGTGGGGTGGGTGATGTCCACCGGTGACGTCTTCGTGCTGCCGTCGCTGTCGGAGGGCCTGCCCACGGTGGTGTGCGAGGCGATGGCCTGCGGACTGCCCGTGGTGGCCACGGCGGTGGACGGCACGCCCGAGATCGTGGACGACCCCGCCACGGGCCTGCTGGTGCAGCCCCACGACGCCGAGGGGCTGGCGCATGCCCTGGCCCGGGTGCTGGACGACCCGGTGCTTGCCGCGCAGATGGGCGCCGAGGCGCTCAGGCGGTCCGAGGCCGACTACACCTGGGCCGCGAACGCGCGGCGCATGGAGGACGTCTACGCGGCGGTGGTGCAGGGGTGAGCGACCCCACCACGCCCATCGCCGTGGTGCTGCAGGCATCGGGGCCGAACTCGCTGGGCATCATCCGGTCGCTCGCCCGCGAGGGCGTGCCGGTGATGGCCACCGACCACGACCCCCGGGCCATGGGCCTGAGGTCGCGCTACAGCAGGAAGGCCGTGCTGGCCGACCCCGTGACGTCACCCGATCGCTTCATCAACGAGCTCTCGGTGCTGGGCGGGTCGCTGGCTGCGCGCGGAGTGCTGTTCCCCACCCATGACGAGGCCATCGAGATCATCGGGCCGCACGAGCAGCGGCTGTCGCAGTGGTTCGACATGCCGTGGAGCCGCTGGGACCACCTGCGGCCCTACCTCGACAAGTCCGCCCAGCATGCCGCGGCCCGTCGCATCGGGTTCCCGGTGCCCGCCACCGTGGAGCCCCACGACGAGTCCGATGTGCGTGGGGCCGCGGGGCAGCTGAGGTTCCCCGTCATCCTCAAGCCGCGCATCGACCCGGCCGGGTTCAAGCGCGCGTTCGGGCGGCAGGTGCTGGAGGCCGCGGATACGGATGAGCTGCTGGCGCAGTGGCGCCGGGCCGAGCAGCATCGCCCGCAGGTGTGCGAGGTCATCCCCGGTGGCGACGACGCCCTCTGGACGCTCGGGTCGTACCGGGACGCCGCGGGCACGCCCCTGGCGTCGTTCACCGGGCGCAAGCTGCGGCAGTGGCCGCCGCAGTTCGGCACGGCACGCGCCGCCGAGGCATGGTGGGACCCGGGGCTGGCGCGGCGCTGCCATGCGCTTCTCGACGAGATGGGATTCCACGGCATCTCGCAGGTGGAGGTCAAGCGCGACCCGCGTGACGGCCGCGACTACCTCATCGAGGTCAACCCCCGGTCGTGGCTGTGGATCTCGCTGGCCACCGAGGTGGGCGTGAACCTGCCCCTTGCCGCATACCTCGATGCCACCGGGAGCCCCCGGGCGTGGCCCGAGGGGCATCGCAGCGACGTGCGGTGGGTCATCTCGGCCAAGCACCTGCCCGCCAGCGCCGGCGAGGTGCGCCGGGGTCGGTGGGGTCGTCGCGCGGCCGCGCAGACCCTGAGGCCCCCGCTGGTCGATGGCGTGATGTCCATCAGCGACCCGATGCCGGGAATCGTGCAGGTGGGGCGCATGGCCCGCCGGAGGGCATCATGAGCACCCTGAGAATCCGCATCGACGACTGCCGCCCCGCATTCCGCCCGCGCGCCGAGTGGGTGCTGCGCACCCTCGCCCGCGACCTGGGCCGCGACGTGCAGTTCACCGACGGCGAGGCCGACGTCACCTATGCGGCCGCCCCACCGGCATCGGGCGTGTGGATACCCCTGCAGGACGACGCCCAGGCCTTCTTCGAGGGGCAGGACGCCTTCCCCGGGCCGTCCGTGCACCGCGCGGGCGACCTGACCCTGCTGTTCGCCCCATGCGCCCCCGACCGGGCCATCGCCGGGGACATCGTGGCGTCGGCCTTCTACCTGCTGGCCCGGTGGGACGAATACCGCGTTGCCGACCGCGACCGCTTCGGCCGGCTGCCCTTCGACCGCAGCGCGTTCACGGCCATCGAGGGCCTCGACATCGAGGACCCGGCCGTGGAGGGCTACCTGGGGGCGCTGCGAACGGCGCTCGGCCTGCCCGCCCCCGATTCCTGGACGGTCTTCCTCACCCACGACATCGACCGCATCCGGCGGCGCACCGCGCGGGGAATCGCCCGGTCGGTCAAGCGCCGGCGGCACCACGCGGTGCGCGACCTGGCGGGCCACGACCCGTGGGACAACGTGCCCGACCTGCTGGAGACCACCTGGCGGCGCGGGCTGAGGTCCACGGTGTTCCTCATCGGCCGCAACCGCCACCGGCTCGACGGCACGCCCCGGCGCACGTACGAGCGCGAGCGCCGCAACCTGGCGGCGGCCGTGCATGCGGCGGGCTCCGAGGTGGCACTGCACGGGGCCTTCGCATCGTCGGAGTCGGAGGACGCCCTGCAGGAGGAGGTCGCGGTGCTGCGCGGCGAGGCGGGCGACGTGCGCGGCGTGCGGTTCCACTACCTGCGCTTCCGCTACCACGACACCCCGCTGCGCGTGGAGAAGGCGGGGCTGCAGTACGACGCCAGCCTGGGCTTCAGCGAGCGCCCGGGCTTCGCCGCGGGCTACGCACGGCCGTTCCGGCCGTGGATCGTCGGCGAGGAGCGCGAGTCGCTCATCACGCTCGTGCCCCTCGCCGTCATGGACACCACGCTGCATTCGCACCTGGGGCTCGATGCGGAGGGGGCGCGCGAACGCGCCCTGCGGGTGCTCGACGTCGTGCGCCACCACGGCGGCGCGGCGGCGCTGCTGTGGCACAACACCTACCTGGCCGACGAACGGGCGCCGGGCTACGACCGCCTGTGGGAGCACCTGCTCGACGACCTGCAGCAGCGGGGGGCGCAGATGGGACCCATCTCTCCCGACGCGAGGCCCGAGGGCGCGCGGCTGGACGGCCGGCGCATCGTGCACCTGACCAGCGTGCACCGACCGCGCGACGTGCGCATCTTCCACAAGGAGGTCCGGGCGCTGTCGAAGGCCGGCGCCGAGGCCTCGGTGCTGGGACTCGAGCACCCGGTGCGCCGGTCGGAGCGCGCTCGCGCCGGATGGCAGCTGGCGCGACGGGCCCGCGAGATGCAGGCCGACGCCTACCACGTGCACGACCCCGAGATGCTGCCCCAGGCCCTGTGGCTGCAGCGCGTGACGGGGCGCCCGGTCATCTACGACGCCCACGAGTACCTGGGCGAGACCACCCGCACCAAGCGCTGGATCCCCGGGCCCCTCAGGCGGCCGCTCGCCGCCGTGGCGGCGGGCGCCGAGCGCGCGGCGGGGCGACGCCTGAGCGGCGTGGTCACCGCCAACGAGGACCTGGCGGCGCGCTTCGCCGCCGCGGGCTGCCACGCGGTCAGCGTGGCCAACAGCCCGTACGGGTCCGAGTTCGCCGAGGCGGGCGATCCCGAGGGCGAAGTCGTGCTGTACGTCGGCGGCCTCGGGCCCCTTCGCGGCCTTCCGCTGATGCTCGAGGCCTTCCCCCAGGTGGACGTGCCCGGCGCCAGGCTGCTGCTGGCGGGCCCCGGTGATCCGGGCGACCTGCCGCCGGGAGTCGAGCACCTCGGCGTGGTGGACCACTCGGAGGTGCCGGGGCTGCTCGCGCGGGCGTCGGTGGCGTGGATACCCCTGCGCCGCCACGGCAACTACGACCGGGCCGTGCCCACCAAGCTCGTGGAGGCCATGGCCATGGGGCGCCCGGTGGTGGCCAGCGACCTCCCCCGCATGGCGGCGATCGTGCGCGCCACGGGCTGCGGCATCGTGGTGCCCGCAGACGATCCCGCCGCCCACGCCGAGGCCATCAGGCGCCTGCTCGACGATCCGGTGCTGGCCCGTGAGATGGGCGCAGCGGGGCGCCGGGCGTTCCTGGAGGGCCTCACCTTCGAGCGCGAGGCCGATGCGCTCACGTCGTTCTACGCGGGGGTACTCGGCTGATGGCACGGGTGCTGTACGTGTCGCAGTACTTCGTGAGCGGCGACCA
>CAZIQQ010000043.1:0-1514 GCA_964541555.1 uncultured Bifidobacterium sp.
CAGGCCCAGGCCGAGCTGCAGGACCTCTACATCAGGAACGGCGCGGACAGGGCATGGTGGGACGCCGCCCTTCGCACGGTCATCGCCCTCTCCGGCAGCCAGTTCGGTTTCCTCGGTCGCATCGAGCACGACGACGACGGAACGCCGTTCCTGCACTCCCTCGCCATCACCGACATCGCGTGGAACGAGTGGTCGCGCCAGGTGTTCGACGAGTTCGCCGCGGACGGCCTGCAGTTCCGCAACCTCGACTCGCTGTTCGGCGTCACGGTGGCCACGGGCGACCTGGTGGTGAGCGACGACCCGGCCACCGATCCCCGGCGGTGCGGCCTGCCGCCCGGGCACCCGCCGCTGAACGCGTACATCGGCCTGCCGCTGAACGACGCCTCCGGGGCCATCGGGATGGTGGGGCTGGCCAACCGCGCCGGCGGTTACGACGCCGGGCTCGAGGCCGACCTGCGCCCCGTGCTGGGGGTCATCGCGACCATGGTGGGCCGCGACATCGCCGAGCGCCGTGCCGCGCTGGCCACGGCCGAGGCCGCGCAGCTGGGTACCGCGATCGAGAGCCTCAACCGGCTCGAGCGCGAGCGCGAGGCCATCGACACGGCGGTGCGCGAGGTTCTCGTGGCGTCGTCGCTCGATGAGGCGGGCCGTTCCATCTCGGCTGCGGTCGAGGAGCTCTCGCCGGGAATGCACGCCACCGTGCTGTCGGAGGACCCGACGGACCCCTCGCACCTGGTGGATACCGGTGACGTCGCCCACAGGCTGGCACGGGATGAATGCATGGCCCTCCAGAGCGGCCGCGCGCACGTGAGCATGCCGGGCATCCGCCTGGGGACGTGCGCACACGCCGACCCGCTCGACGCCGTGACCATCTGCTGCCCCATCTCCACCGACGATGACGAGTACGGCCTGCTGGTGGCCCGATCGCGGTCGATGGCAGGCGAGACCGTGTCGTCGAGGGCCGCGGTGGTGTCGGGCAGCATCGAACTGCTGGCGGCTGCCCTGGCGCAGGTGGCGCTGCGGGCCGAGATCACCTCGCGTGCCCTGCGCGACCCGCTCACGGGCCTACCCAACCGCACCGCCCTGCAGCAGGCCATGGAGCGTCGCCTCACGCGCATCGAGGCCGCCGCCCGCCCGTTCGGCGTGATGATCGTGGACCTCGACGACTTCAAGGACGTCAACGACCAGCTGGGCCACGCCGTGGGCGACGACGTGCTGACGGCCGTGGCGAGTGCCCTGCTGGCCGGTATACGCGACGACGACATGGTCGCGCGCATCGGCGGCGACGAGTTCGTGGTGCTGCTCGACTCAGGCGAGCCGGATGCCATGCGCGCCGCGGGCCAGCGGCTCATCGAGGCGGTGTCGGCCGTGACCCCCGCGGGCGGTCCGGGGATCTCCGCATCGGCGGGCGGGGTGCCGGTCGGTTGGGGCGACATCAGCTGGGACGACGCCTACCAGCGGGCCGACGTGCTGCTGTACGAGGCCAAGGCCGCGGGGAAGAACCAGGTGGTGGT